>DASVSK010000888.1:0-4112 GCA_036388135.1 Pyrinomonadaceae bacterium
CGTCTGCCTCGCGCTCCCCGCCTACGCCGCCGCGCGACTGCTCCGCGACGTCGACGACCCGCTGGCCGACGAGCTTGAGGCGATACCCTACGCCTCGACCGCGACGGTCAACCTCGCCTACAGGCGCGCGGACGTCGCGCACCCGCTCGACGGCTTCGGCTTCGTCGTCCCCTTCGTCGAGCGGCGCGCCACGCTCGCCTGCACCTTCAGCAGCGTCAAGTTCCCCGGCCGCGCCCCCGAGGGGCACGCGCTGCTGCGCGCCTTCGTCGGCGGCGCGCTCCAGCCCGAGATGTTCTCGCTCGACGAAGACCGCATGGTCGCGGCCGTCCGGCGCGACCTGCGCGACCTGCTCGGCGTCGAAGCGCCCCCGCTCTTCGCGCACGTCGAGAAGTGGCCGCGCTCGATGGCGCAGTACCACCTCGGCCACGCCGCGCGCGTCGCACGCATCCGCGCGCGCCTCCGCGACCGCCCCACGCTCGCCCTCTGCGGCAACGCCTTCGAGGGCGCGGGGCTGCCCGACTGCGTCCGCGGCGGCGAGTCGGCGGCCGAAAGTCTCCTGCTGCCGTCCCGACAAAACGTGTGATAACTTTTCTGCATGGGCAAGTATGAGAAGCTGCTGGTTCAAATATTGCGCGGAGCTTCTGATGCTAATATTTCGTTCGACGGCTTATGCCAGTTGTTGAAGCATCTGGGTTTTGCGGAGCGGATTAGAGGCAGCCATCACATCTACACCAGGGAAGGCGTCGAGGAAATCTTGAATTTGCAGCCGCTCGGCTCGAAGGCGAAAGCTTATCAAGTCAAACAGGTTCGCGGGGTAATCCTGAGATACAGGCTCGGAGGTCAGGGTGATGAGTGAAAAGTATAGATACGAGATCATCATTTATTGGAGCGAGGAGGATGGCGCTTTCGTCGCCGAAGCGCCCGAGTTGCCCGGCTGCATGGCGGACGGCGCGACGTACGCCGAGGCCGTCGCCAACGTGGAGGTGGTCATAGGCGAGTGGATCGAGACGGCGAGGGACTTGGGCCGAGAGATACCGGAGCCGAAAGGCAGACTGATGTTCGCCTAGCGGCGATCCGCCGACCGCCCGGCCGACCCGCGCCGCCGTTACATCTCTTTCACACCTATCTATTGCCTCATCGCCCGAATCCCGGCCCGCGCCGGCGAAGTCCGGCACACGAACATGGAAGACAAAGAAGAGGTGACGTACGGCGGGCGCTGCGCCGACGTGTACGACCAGTGGTTCGGGTATTTCGACGAGGCGGCCGTGGACGTGCTCGCCGGGCTGGCGGGCGGCGGGCGGGCGCTGGAACTCGGGATAGGGACGGGGCTCGTCGCGCTGCCGCTGGCGGCGCGCGGGGTCGAGGTTCACGGCATCGACTCGTCCGCCGAGATGGTCGCGCGGCTGCGCGAGAAGCCGGGCGGGGACGCCATCCCCGTCACCTTCGGCGACTTCGCCGACGTCGAGGCCGCGGGCGAGTTCTCGCTCGTCTTCGTCGTCTACAACACCCTCTTCGCGCTCCCGACGCAGGAGGAGCAGGTGCGCTGCTTCCGCAACGTCGCCGCGCGGCTCGGGCCGGGCGGCGCGTTCGTCGTCGAAGCATTCGTCCCCGACCCCGCGCAGTTCAGCGGCGGCCACGGCCTGCGCGTCCTGCACTCCGAGCCGGGGCGCGTCGGCCTCAAGGTTTCGCAGCACGACCCCGTGGCGCAAAAGATACGGAGCCAGCACGTCGTCATCATCCCCGAGGGCGCGCGGCTCTTCCCCGTCGAGGTACGGTACGCCTGGCCCTCGGAACTAGACCTGATGGCGCAACTCGCCGGCATGCGCCTGCGCCGGCGCTGGGCCGGCTGGCGGCGCGAGGAGTTCGGCGCGAAGAGTGAGAAGCACGTCTCGGTCTACGAGCTTCAGGGTTAGGATTCCGAATAAGTTTTCAAAGCGGACGCCCCGCAGACGCCGCAGGCCGCCGTCCCGGCCCGCCGCCCGGGCGCGGGCCGCCTTTATCGGTCGGCAGGAGGAAGTCGTTGTTAAAAGTCATCCACAAAGTATTCATCGTCGGGTACGCGGGCATCATCATTCTGTTCATCTGCTGCGCCCTGGCCCTCATCGTCTTCGCCTCGATGGAGCTGTGGCACGGGGTCAACCCGGGGCAGGCCATGGAGCTGAGGGAGCGCTTCAACTCCGTCCTCGAAAGCATCGGGCTGCTGACCATCGCCGTGGTCGCGCTGGAGCTGGGGCAGACGATTCTCGAAGAGGAGGTGCGGCGCGAGGCGCAGGTGAGCGCGCCGACGCGCGTCCGCCGTTTCCTCTCAAGGTTCATGGTCGTCGTGGTCGTGGCGCTCTCGATAGAGTCGCTGGTCTCCGTCTTCGAGCTGGCGCACGAGGACGCGTCGAAGTTGCCGCAGGCCGCCTCGATAGCGGTCGCGGCGGGCGTGCTGCTGGCCGCCTGGGGCTTCTTCATCAAGATGAACCGGAGCGCCGAGGAGCTGGAGCCGGAGGCGATGGCGCAGGCCAAGAGCGAGGACACGAAGCTCTAGCAGGGCCGCGCCGCCCGGGCGCGACGCGGAAACGATTCACCGCGGAGACGCGGGGACACGGTCGGATGGCTTTAGCCGTGTCCCCGCGCCTCCGTAGCGTAGTTAATACCCCGTACGCTTTTGCCTTCGCCGTCCGCCTCGATTAAGCTTCGACTGCTTTCTCATCACACCGAACTCCGGCGGCGTCGCACTTGGACAAAGAGGGACTGGTCATCGTCGGCGGCCTCGCGGCCGGGCTCGCGGCGGCGATGGAGGCGCGGCGCGCCGCGCCCGACCTGCCCGTCACCGTCTTCGAGCGGACGGGCGACATCTCCTACGGCGCGTGCGGCCTGCCTTACGTCGTCGCCGGCCTCATCCCCTCTCCCGACTCGCTCGTCCTCCACACGCCTGAATACTTCCGCGAGCGCCACCAGATCGAAGTCCGCACGAATTGCGAGGCGCTCGAAATCCTGCCTTCAAAGTCGGTCGTGCGCGTGCGCGAAAGCGGCGGCGAGCGCGAGGTCGGCTACGGCTCGCTCGTGCTGGCGACGGGCGCGGCCGCCGTCTGCCCGCCGCTGCCCGGGCGCGAACTCGAAGGCGTCTTCGTCCTGCGTCACCTGCGCGACGGGCGATGCCTGCTGCGCTTCTTAGAGGAGGCGCGGCCGCGCACGGCCGTCGTCGTCGGCGCGGGCTACATCGGGCTTGAGATGGCGGAGGCGTTCACGGCGCGGGGACTGCGGACGACGCTCGTCGAGTCTTCCGACAGGGTGATGGGCGCGCTCGGCGGCCGCGTGCGCGAGTCAGTCGCGGACGAGATGCGCGCCCACGGCGTCGAGGTCACGTTCGGCGAGCGCGTGACGGGCTTCGAGGGCGGCGGCGGGGGCCGCGTCGCTCGCGTGCTGACCGACGCGGGGCGCGTTCTGGAGGCCGACGTGGTCTCGGTCGGCGTCGGCGTGCGGCCGGAGGTCGCGCTCGCGGTCGCGGCCGGGATGGAGGTCGGCGAGAGCGGGGCCGTCCTGACGGACGAGCGGCAGCGGACGAGCGCGCCGGGCGTCTACGCCGCGGGCGACTGCTGCGAGGTGATGCACAGGGTCTCGGGGCGGCGCGTGTGGCACCCGCTCGGCCAGCCTGCGGTCAGGCAGGGCTGG
The DNA here is from genome assembly GCA_036388135.1 of Pyrinomonadaceae bacterium. Lineage (GTDB taxonomy): Bacteria > Acidobacteriota > Blastocatellia > Pyrinomonadales > Pyrinomonadaceae > QHXN01. The sequence goes on from DASVSK010000888.1 coordinate 3,661, forward strand.
GTCGCCGGGGCCAACGCGGCCGCCGGCGACTCGGCGACCGACGCGCGTTACGCGGGCGTCGTGGGGACGAACGTCGTGAAAGTTTTCGGCCTAGAGGTCGCGCGGACGGGGCTGTCGCTGGAAGAGGCGCTGGAGGCCGGCTTCGACGCGGCGGAGACGGAGGGCGATGCGCACTCGCGCGCGGGCTACTACCCCGGCGGGTCGAAGATTCACACGCGTCTCGTCGCGGACGCGAGGGGGCGTCTGCTCGGCGCGCAGATGGTCGGGCGCGAGGGCGTCGCGCACCGCATCGACGTCTACGCGGCGGCGCTCCACGCCGGGCTCAGGGTCGAGGACGTCGAGCGCTTCGACCTCGCCTACGCCCCGCCCTTCGCGCCGACCATCGACCCCGTCATCCGCGCGGCTCACGGGGCGCGGAAGAAGGGCTGAGCGTAGTTGTTAGAAAGAAGAGG
>DASVSK010000889.1:0-6923 GCA_036388135.1 Pyrinomonadaceae bacterium
ATGGCCGTGTCGAGCTGCGCCTGGAGGCGCGCGCGCTCGCCCTCGGCCTCCTGCTTCTGCTTCGCGAGCTGTTCGAGGCGCGTCTCCTGCTGGTCGGCCTTCTGGACGTAGCGCGTGATGAGCTGGCGCGCCTCGGGCGTCTTGGCGAGCGCCTCGATGTTCTCGCGCAGCCGCGTTTGGTCTGCGCCTATCTCGGCCGTCTCGCGGTCGGCGGCGGCGACGCGCGCGTGCGCCGCCGCGAGCCCCGCCTTGAGGTCGAGGATGTTCTGGAGCGCGGCGCGCGTCTGGTCGTCGACGTAGCGGCGCGAGACGAAGAGCTGTATGTGGTCGGGCGTGAGGTTGGTGAGCGCGTAAGTTTCGACGCCCCGCTGGCGCTCGGCGACCGTCAGCTCCTGCGCCTCGTTGGGCTTCAGCTCGACGCGGAAGCGATAGAAGCTCTGGCTCTTGCCGTCGGGCGCGGGGCTCACCTTGTCGTCCAGCTCCCAGCCGGGGCGTACCGGGTGCTCGACGTAGACCGTGCGCGGCCGCTCGGTCTGGTTCTTGAGCGTGTAGACCTTCTTCCGGCGGTGGTGGTGCGTCGCGTAGAGCGTGCCGCGGACGATGCTCACGGCGAAGGCCGGCGAGTTCTCCTCGGCGTCGCGCACGGTGACGAGCGTGCCGAGGTCGAGCGCGAAGGAGACGAGCCGCTTCTCGTCGGGCTTGAGCCGCTCCAGCAGCGCCTCGCCCGCGTAGGCGTCGCCGTCGATGACCGTGAGCGCGCCGCCTTCGAGCGTGAGCCGCGAGGTGTTCTTCAGGAGCATCCCCGACATCGGGCGGCTGCGCCCCGCCGACTGGTTGAAGACCGAGACGCGCGCGCCCTCCATCCGCGTCTGTAGAATCGGGATGAGCGCCGAGCGGTCGCGCCGCACGGTGACGGGCTGCTCTATCCTGTACTCGAAGAGGTCGCCGACCTCGTCGCCCGAGGCAGCCGTCACGACGCCCGACTGGCCGCCCGTCATGTGCGCGCTCAGCGAGGGGGCCGACTGCGGCGCGGCGCTGTCGGCGTCCGCGCCGTCGACGACGCCGCGGCTCATCAACGTGAGGTTGCTGACGTTGTTAGTGCGCATGCCCGCCATCCCGTCGGCCGTGACGTTGACGGACTCGGCGACGCCCCCGACTTCGAGCGTGACGCTGACGTTCGCCGCGCGCGCCGCGCCGACCCTCACCCCGTTGACGTTGGACTGCTTGAAGCCCGCCGCCGAGACGATGACGGTGTAGCTGCCCGCGGCGAGCGAGGGCGTGCGGAAGACGCCCTCGGAGTCGGTCTGCGTCGCGTACTGCTGACCCGTGGCGTCGTTCCTCACCGTCACGCCCGCGCCCGCGACCGCCGCGCCGTTGGGGTCGTTGACCGAGCCGACGACGGTGCTGGGCGGCCCGCCGCCGGCCTCGCCCGACTCGGGCTCGTAGACCTGCGGCGTGAGGCTCAGGTCGCCGGGCATGGGGACGACGGGGCGGTAGCGGTAGAAGGGCTTCTGGATGGGCTGGATGAAGGAGACGGGCGTGCCCGAGATGAGCGAAAGCTGCACGTCCGTCCAGTCCTCGTCGCTCACGTTGTCGACGATGGCCCAGCCCTGGAAGAAGGGCTTGCCCTCGGCGTCGAGCACGACGCGGTAGGTCGTCTTCCAGATGGGCGCGGCGACGGTGTAGCTCACCAGCATCTCGCGCGCCCCCGCGCCGTCCGAGGTGACGGTGATGGTCTTCGCGTCGCGGCGGCGCGCGCTCGCCGAGGCGGCCGCGAACTCGCCGACGTCGCGCCGCGTCCCCTCGTCCAAGAGACGCACGGCGCGCACCTCCGCGAGGTCGAAGCTCTGAAGCTCGCCGCCCTCCGAGGCGATGACGAGCGCGTGCGTGACGACGGGCGGCTTCTGCGGGTCTTCCTGCGTGCGCCGCTCCTCGACCGTGAGGACGGAGCCCGAGGCCGTGCGCCCGGCGGAGGTGTTGACGGCGACGCGCGCGCCCTGCAACTGACCCAGCACGCCCGCCAGCCCGCCCGAAGGCCCCGCGGTCGCGGGCGAGATGGAGAAGGGGATGTCGGCCATGCGCGCCGAGGGCGGGGCGCTTGAGTTGTAGCTCACCGCGCCGACGCGCCCGCGCCCGAGGTCGAGGACGACCATCGACTTGAGCACGTCGTCCACCTGCGACTGCTTGAACGAGAGGTCCACCTCGGCGTGCCCCGTCACGGTGCCGCGCCGCTCGACGTAGGCGACGCCGTTGCTGTAGAGGATGACGCGCCTGATGGGGAGCGTCTGCGGCGCTGCCGCGGGCGTTCTTTCGGCGGCGGCGGCGGCGGCGCGGGCCGCGGCGGCGCGTGCGCGCGTCTGCGCGTGTGCGCCGGTCGCGGACGCGGCGAGACACGCCGCAAGCAGGACGAGGAGAAACAGCTTGGCTTTCATCTTGAGCCTCCGGGAAAGAGAGTCGTTCGCGCGCACCCGTCCCGGCCCGGCCGCAGGTCGGGTGGCGCGCGCGCAAAATTTTTTACAGGGCAGCCGGGAGACGGTCGGCGCATTTGCAGAACGTTCGGCGTGACGATTTCTTGATGCGAATTTTTGTCCGAAAGGTTGGACGGGGGAGGAAGTAGACAGTAGACAGTAGTCAGTAGTCAGTAGAAAACCCCTGGGCGGTCGGGCGGCCACCTTGTCGGCGTTGACCTCCGAAGAGCGGAGCCTACTGTCTACTGACTACTGACTACTGTCTACTCTTACCGTCTACTTTCTTTTTTTCGTCGGCGGGCGCAGAATACCCGCACGCCGCGCCGCCGGAAAAACAAAACGCGGGCGCGGGCGCGGGCGTATAGACTTTCGGCCGGACAACCTGAGACGGGAGTTTCCGAAACGAATGGCTTACACGAAGGAAGAGGCGGTCGGGCGCGCGCGCACGGACCTCGCGGGGCGGCTCGGCGTCCCCGAATCGGAGATCGCCGAGGACTCGGTCGAGGAGGCCGACTTCCCCAACACCGCGCTCGGCGCGCAGTTGCGCGACGAGATGAGCGGGATGATGATTACCTCGGGCTGGCGCATACGCCTCGCCGCCCGCGGCCGCACTTACGAGTACCGCGCCGACCGCAATCAACTGCGCCTGTATAATTTCAAAGGGTCGAACTACAAGATTTGAAGGGGTGATGTCGGGAGCCGGATGTCAGATGTTAGTTAAAGGCAAGTTCTAACGTCCGACATCCTGCGCCCGGCATCCGCCCTGAGGAGTGAGCAATGCACCGTAGAAACTACACGCTTCACTTTACGCTTGCGGCGGCGCTCGTCGTGCTGGCGGCCGCCGCCGGTCGCATCGAGCGCTGGGAGTGGAAGCGACGCGCCGCGCCCGTGCGCGTGGCCGTCCGCGCGCCGGCCGCGCCGGCCGCGCCGCGCCGGGCGGAAGTGTCCGAGGCGGCCGGGGAGCGCGACGCGGAGGTGCTCGTGCGCTTCAAGCCGGGCGTCTCGGCCGAGCGCCGCGCCGCCATCGCCGCGCGCCTCAACGACCGCGTGGAGGACGAGATCGAGTCGGTCGAAGGGCTCGCCGCCATCGACGACCTCGACGACGAGGAGGCCGTGGGGGTCGCGGCCGAGTACGCGGCGCTTCCCGAGGTCGAGTACGCCGAGCCCAACTTCCGCATCAGCGTCGAGCCGCTCGACGCCCGGAGCATCCGCGACCGCTTCGTCTCGACGCTCGCGGGCGGCCCCAACGACCCGCTCTTCGCCGAGCAGTGGGGGCTCGTCAACACGGGTCAGCGCGGGGGGCGCTCCGAGGCCGACGTCAGCGCGCTCGCCGCCTGGGGCAAGACGCAGGGGAGCAAGAAGGTCGTCGTCGCCGTCCTCGACAGCGGCGTCGACTACACGCACCCCGACCTCGCCGGCAACATGTGGCGTCGCCCCGCCGACATGGAGATGTACTTCGACCCGCAGCTCGGCGTCGTCGACGACCGCGACGGCTTCAGCGCGCTGGCCTCCGAGCGCGACCCGATGGACGAGAACGGCCACGGCACGCACTGCTCCGGCATCGTCGGCGCGGAGGGCGACAACAACCTCGGCATCACGGGCGTCAACTGGCGCGTCGAGATCATGCCGCTGAAGTTCATGGGGCGCGGCGGCTTCGGCTCGACGAAGGACGCCATCGAGGCCATCAACTACGTCATCGCGCGCAAGGCCGAGGGCGTCAACGTCCGCGTCATCAGCGCGAGCTGGGGCTCGCCCTCGCGCTCGCGTGCGCTCGAAGACGTCATCCGCAAGGCGGGCGAGGCGGACGTCCTCTTCGTCGCCGCCGCGGGCAACGACGCGGCGAACGCCGACAAGCGGCCGCACTTCCCTTCGGGCTACAAGCTCCCGAACGTCATCTCGGTCGCCGCGCTCGACCGCAGGGACGAGCTGGCCTCGTTCTCGAACTACGGCGCGAAGAGCGTCCACGTCGCCGCGCCGGGCAAGGAGATTCTCTCGACGTGGCTGGGCGGCGCGTACGAGGAGCACTCGGGCACCTCGATGGCGACGCCGTTCGTCGCGGGCGTCGCCGGCCTCGTGCTCTCGGCCGAGCCGAACCTGACGATGAAGGAGCTGCGCGAGCGCCTGCTCAGCACCGCCGACCGAATCGACTCGCTGCAAGGCAAGGTCGTGACCGGCGGCCGCATCAACGCCGCGCGCGCCGTCGGCGCGATGCAGATTAAGTAAGGGCGTTAGAACAGGTCGCGGGCGGGGGCGAGCGGTACGGGGTTACATAATGCGTTTACATGCTGGGAAGAAGTCCGCCGTGTTCAGCTTCATCGTGTACTCGACAAATGGAATTCATGGCGCGGGGGCAGCACCCTGAATTACTCCCACCTATGCCCATGAAGCCCGCCGTTTCAAAGGAAGGAAACGGCGGGCTTCACTATTAAACTTAACTTGAATGTATTTCGTAATGTGAGTCGTGGGAAATTTGAAATTGACAAATGATGCTAGCATCAAATAAATAATGCTGTATATTTAAGTTGATATGATACCTTGGCTGGAATATGGCTTAGGCACCTTGTCGGCGCACTGTGTTTAAATTTACCGGTACTCACATCTTGAGGTAAGCGCATGGCGTCATTCCGAGTCCCTGCTGAGCAGGCCAGTAGCGTCGCAAAGCTAATTTCTCTTCCTCATGATGTATTAGAAGAGTTAAGTTCAGCTCTACAAAATGCATCCACAAGTATGTCTCTAGAAGAGACTATAAGAGAAATCGTTTTAACAATTGACTCACTACAAGAAGATGATAAGGCTTATATAGCATCAGTTATATATTCGTTATATATGGTGCGGGCAAGTTCAGAGTTGACGCTGGATGAGTTTGCTGAGGATATTCTGGAATCAATCGGCGAGAGTGCTCACGAAGAATTATTAAAAGTTCCGGAGGAGACAGTTGAAAACGTTGCCCCTTATGTAAGAAATCTTTTTAGCTCTGACCCGCTGTTTATATCAGCAAAGGCAGTACTGATTCTCTATGAGAATAATTTCATATTTTCAGGAGCGCGTGTACTCACGGATGTTAGACATGTTTTTGGCGAAGACCTTAGTGAATCACCTAAGGCCGCAGTGCTCGTTCATACTTTAAGAGTTCAGAATTTACGCGGGAAACCTAATGACTCAGTTTATATCGCCTTAGAAACAAATGAATTGCAAAAAATTATAGATGTACTTGAAAGGGCTAAGCAAAAGGCTGAAATTCTTCAGGCAACGTTAGAGGGTAGTGGCGTCTCTCTCTTAGAGAGAGAGTAGAGATAAATTATGGCGAATGTAGAAACAAAAGGCATGTTTAGGGAAATTGATTTCTTCGATGTTGATGAAAGAGAGTTAATCAAGCATAGTGAAAGAGAGCTAATCCAACAAACTTGGGGAGACAAATACCAGACGCTCAGGGCTCTACAAGAAGCTGAGACTTTGCGTAACTTACTTGGAATCTCTAATCCTGCTAAAAAGATTCCCTGCCCAAGTAAGGCTAGAACTCGGTATGAGGCTCTCCGTCAGGATGTAGCGGCGAATTGGGTCCCGCCTGTCTGGAGTATCTCAGAGGGGGCAGGTGAAGGACTCGCTAAGAGACGAGCAACTTTAATAGCCCGAGTAGAGCGGACAATAGAGTCATCGCGCCACATTTTAGCTCTAAGTGATAATTGGGATGACGAAGGTAGCCCCGGTTATGGTGAAGCTACGTGGGAACGTGCAACTCAGTTTGTTCGACATGTAGCTACGGGATTCATTAACGAGTATAGGAGGCATATTGCGCCTCCTAAAATTACTCCTGGTCCTGATGGTGGTATTGATGTTCGCTGGAAGTCGGAAAGGCGTACGCTCCTTATTAACTTCCCCTCGACAGAAGGTGAGCCTGCCGACTACTTCGGTAGTGACAAAGGGCGAGACACCATTAAAGGTACACTAGATTTGTCCTCACAAAATCTATGGCTTCTAATGTGGCTGACGAGGTGACTACTGGATGGCCAGTAGAATCAATCCTTGACGAAGACCACTTGTATATGCGGGTTCACCGGACACAAATGGATTCGGACGGTGAACCCTTTCCTCACGCTTTCAAGAACCAACCACCTACGCCAACCGCTGGGATGTCCACCGACTGGGATAAGTATGCTACGCCAGCCGATACACAAAGAGGGGCCAGAAAGCCTCCCGAAGAGTATGCGGTCATCAGGCTCTCAGTCCGTGAAACACGATCAATCCCTCATCAAACTGTCGTACATGAGCCTTTAGCAAGCAATAGAGCGCACACAGAAGTTTTTGGAGACAAGAAGCTGACCGAGGTGCGAGAGAGATTTATGCAAATATATCAAATGGTGGTGCCATTAGGGACGTTAGCTTGATTGAATTCAATGAACTGTGGCAATCCCTAGTAGGGATTGCCGTCTCTTCCCGAGAGCTAAATCTCATGTA
>DASVSK010000890.1:0-4627 GCA_036388135.1 Pyrinomonadaceae bacterium
CGTCGGGGAGGATGGAGGCGGGCAGCGTCGAGCTGACCGCGGGGACGGGCAGCCCCGTGTCGAGGCTGGCGGCCGTCGTCAACTGCGAGCAGTTGTACGCGCCCGTGTTCCCCTGGAGCGTGCAGCCGTAGTTGCTTGAAGTCGGCGCGTTGGCCGCCAGCGGGAGCTGGCCGCTGACGTCGGGCGTGTAGACGACGCCGTAGCCGCCGCGGATGACGGCGCGGCGGTCGTCGCGCAGCCCGCTCCAGGCGAAGCCGACGCGCGGCGCGAAGTTGTTGCGGTCGGTGTTGGCGAGGTCGCGGCCGAGCCCGCTGGCGTCTCCGGCGCGCACCAGGCGGCCGCTCGCCGTGTCGAAGTTGTACTGCGCGTCCTGGCGCTCGGTCGGCGCGGTGTACATGTCGTAGCGCAGGCCGAGGTTGAGCGTCAGCGTCGGGGTGGCCTTCCAGTCGTCCTGGACGAAGAAGGCGACCTCCTTGTTCGAGCGCAGGAACTGGTAGCTCTGCGCGCCGCGCTGCGCGAAGGCCGGCGCGTAGCCGAGCAGGAGGTTGGCCGTGCCCGAGCCCGCGTCCTCCGGCCCGATGCCGTTGTAGTTGCCCGACAGGAAGCCGCCGGCCGAGGTGCCGTACTGGTACTCGCCCTTGACGCGGCCGATGCGCCCGGCGTCGAACTGCGTGTTCTGGCGCACGCGCAGGTCGCCGCCGAACCTCACCGTGTGGCTGCCGCGCACGACCGTCACGGTGTCGAGGAAGGAGTAGTTGTTCGACGTGAAGTAGAACGGGCCGCCGTCGCCGACGAACTCGAGCTGGTTGATGGCCGGGACGTCGGAGACGCCGATGAGCGGGACGCCCGAGCTGTTCGGGTCGAGGTTGCTGTTCGGGATGCCGAGCTGGTTGCCGACGGTCGGGCTGAAGCCGCCCTCGCCGTTGATGCCCGTGTTGAAGATGCCGATCTCGACGCGGCTGTAGCCGGCGCGCGCGTCGTTGACGACGGTCGGCGTGAAGGTGTGCGTGTCGCCGAGCGCGATCTGGCGCGTCTTGCCGAACTCGTTGCCCGCGCCGAAGCCCGACGGCAGGTCGTTGCCGTTGGGCGAGGTGCCGAGCGGGAAGTTGTTCTCTCGGGCGCGCCCGAGGTTCGAGAAGCTGTAGCGCCCGAAGAGCGTGTTGCTCTGGTTGAAGGTGTGGTCGAGGCGCGTCGTGTAAGCCTTCTGGTCGAAGACGAACTTGCGGTTGCGCGCGAAGTTGTTCTGGAGCCCCGGCTCGGTCGGCAGCGGGTAGGCGTTCAGCAGCGCGACGCCCGCGGGCGAGAACGCCTGGCCGCAGTTGCGCAGGTCGTTGGCCGGGGCGGGGTTCGCGTTGGCGCAGAAGACGGTGCCGGCGGGCGCTAAGAAGGTGCCGCCGCTGGCGCGCCTGTACTCCTGCGAGGTGCCGGGCTGGAGCAGCTCGCCGAAGTCGCCCGCCCTCATCCGCGCCGTCGGGACGGTGACGAAGCCGAACTCGGAGATCGGGCGCGAGCCCTTCTGCTGGTTGTAGGAGAAGAAGAAGAAGGACTTGTTGCGCCCGCTCCAGTAGGCCGGGCCGCCCTCGCCGAAGTTCGGCGTGAAGATGGGCCCGCCGACCACGCCGCCGAAGTTGTGCTGGACGAAGTTGCCCGGGTTCGGGTTGTTCGTCGGCCGCGCGCTGGCGAACGCGCCCTGGTAGAACTCGTAGAGCGTGCCGTGGAAGTCGTTGCCGCCCGACGTGATGGTCGTGTTGATGACCGCGCCGCCGGCCCGCCCCGACTCGGCGGGCGGGACGCTGGTGTCGATGCGGAACTCGGCGATGGCGTCCGGGTCTGGGAAGATGGCGATCTGCCCGAACTGCGTCTCGTTGTTGTCCACGCCGTCGAGCATGAAGTTGTTCTGCGTGACGCGCGCGCCGTTGACGGCCAGCACCGAGCCGCCCGACTCGCGGAAGCGTGTCGACTCGGTCGACTCGCCGACGCCGCCCGAGGTGAAGTTGCCGCCGCCGCCGAGCGTGCCGACCGCCGGGCGCGTGACGCCGGGCGAGAGCGTGGCGAGGATGGTGAAGTTGCGCTGCGGGATCGGGAGGTCGGTCACCTCGCGCCCCGTGATGAGGTCGCCGCGCACGCTCGTCTCGGTCTCGGCGAGCGGAGCTTCGGCCGTCACCGTGATGGTCTCGCCGCCGACCGCGCCGACCGTCATCGTCACGTCCACGGCCTGACGGCCGCCGGTCTCAAGCTTGACCTCGGTGACGTTGGCCGCCTGGAACCCCGCCGCCTCGACCCGCACGGAGTAGACGCCGGGGTCGAGCGCCGGCATGGCGTAAGTCCCGTCGTCGCTCGTCGTCGCGTTGCGGGTCTCGCCCGTCGCCGTGTTGGTCGCGGTGACCGTGGCGTCCTTGACGACCGCGCCGTTCGGGTCGGTTACCGTCCCCGTGATCGTGCCCTTGTTAGACTGGGCGGCTGTGGGGAACACGAAGGCGACGACGCACAAAAGCGCCGCCGCCCAACGGGAAAGCGGAATTCTCCTGAGTTTACTCATGAATGGGCCTCGCGTGTTCAAAGGGGTGGCTGACGGCAGTCCGCCTCCACTTGCCTGTACGATCCCGGCGCGCGCGCGCGGCAGACTCGACAAGCAGTGGGGCGCAGACCTACAGCCGAATTTTTATGCCTGCTATGACCTGTGTAACTAGAGACGGGTTGCCGGTTTGTTGCCTGTCCGAACGAAGTGTTTTTAATACAGAATCAACTGGCTGTCAATTAATTTCTCCGCGGCCGCCTCGCGCGCACGCCCACGCCTCTTCGTGTAAGGGGGCCGAGCCGCGTGGACGCGACGAAGGTGCCGCGTCGGCGGCGGCCGAAAATCTCCCGCGAACGCGCGCGGGGCGGGGCTGCGCGGAGGCTCGACGGGGCACGCGGGCGGGCGCGTCAGAGCTTTCGCTTGGCCTCGTCGATGAGGAGGTTGTTGCGCTCGTAGGAGTGCGGCTCGCCCCCCGCGTCTTCTTCGAGGCGGGGCGGGTAGGTGTGTTGTCGGTAGACGGGGTAGGCTTCGGCGCGCAGGTGCGCGAGCATGTGGTGGCCGCGGCGCGCGGCGCGCTCGTGCCTGAGCGCGGAGACGTCGACGGGCGCGACGACGATGCGCTCGCCGGGGCCGGGGCTCGCCTCCGCCAGCACGCGGCCGTCGAAGTCGACGACCATGCTGCCGCCGGGCCAGGAGTAGGGCGGGTAGTGCTTCAGGCTCGCGCCCTGGTTGGCGGCGACGACGTAGGCCGTGTTCTCGATGGCGCGGCAGCGGTTGACGACCGTCCACCAGTCCATCGGCGCGGTCGCTCCCCAGGGGTCCATGTAGGCCGAGACCCTGACCAGCACCTCCGCGCCGTTGGCGGCGAGCTGGCGGGTGGCCTCGGGGAAGAGCCAGTCGTAACAGACGGCGCAGCCGATGCGCCCGATCTCGGTGTCGGCGACGGGGAACAGAGGCTCTTCGTAGCCTTCGAGGTCGTGCGGGCTCGCGTGCACCTCGTACGGAATCCACGTGTTCACCTTCCGGTACTTGTAGAGGACGCCGCGGGGGCCGACGAGGCACGTGGTGTTGAAGACGACGCCGGGGTAGGCGTCGTCGCGTTCGAGCATCGTGCCCGACTGGATGTAGATGTCGTGCTCGCGCGCCTTCATCTCCAGCGCCTCGGTGTGCTCGTTCGGGATGGTGACGGCGAGCTTGTCGAGCAGCTCCCTGACGGTCGGGAAGACGGGCGCGGCGTGCGCGAACTCGGGAAAGACGACGAGCCGGACGGGCAGGAACGGCGCGGCCCCCGCGACCGCCGAGTCGATCATCGAGAGCATGCGCTCGGTGTTGCGGCGCATCTCGCGGCGCTCGACGGGGTTCGGCAGATCGGTCTGGCAGGCGGCGACGGAGTAGCGTATGTGTTCCATAAAAAGCTTCTGGCGCGCGCGCGGGAGTCGCGGCCCCGGCGAATATATCACGGGCGGGCGCGGCCAAACGGGCGCGGGGACGCGGCTAAATCTAAAAAGCTGTACCTCCGTCCATCCGCGGCGTGATTAAACTGACGTGAGCCACCAGTGGAAGGCAAAAGTTCGGGCGACGTGGTGGCGCGCGCCTCGGGCTTTGCCGTAAAATCTTCTTTCCCGTCCGGAGCCGCCGCGCCTTGTCGCGGCCGGCAAAAACAACAGAGCCTTCAGGAGTCACACATGAACAGGTTCCGTCCCCGCACCCTGCTTCTCGTCCTCTGCCTCTCTATTCTTTCAGGAGGGATGCCGCGAATGACGCCGGCGCAGCAAAGCGTTCAAGTCTCGTTCGACACGCTCGCCGAGGGCAAGACGGTCAGCGGCTTCCGCACGGAGGCCGTCTACCTCAACGACTCGGACAAGCCCTTCGGGGCCCGCTTCCGCCACGCGCGGACGGGCTTCACGCTCGACTTCTTACAGATACAGTCCGTGCCGCAGGTCTTCGCCTGGGTCAACTCCTTCCCGACCTCCGAGCACGGCGAGCCGCACACGCAGGAGCACCTCCTGCTGGGCAAGGGCAACGTCGGGCGCGCGCACGCGGGGTTGGAGAGCATGTCGCTCGCCGGGTCGTCGGCCTTCACGCAGCAGTGGCGCACCGCCTACCACA
>DASVSK010000891.1:0-1730 GCA_036388135.1 Pyrinomonadaceae bacterium
CGACGCGTGCGCGACGCAGGGCTGGACGGCATCGAGCTGCACGGCGCGAACGGCTACCTGATTACGCAGTTCCTCAGCTCGGCCATCAACGACCGGAGGGACGAGTACGGCGGCTCGGTCGAGAACCGCGCGCGCTTCCTCGTCGAGATCATCCGCGCCGTGCGCCGCGAGGCGGGCGCAGACTTCCACCTCCAGGTGAAGATCAACGCCGCCGACTTCAACAACTCGGTCTTCTTCTGGAAGAAGGCGGGCAACACGGTCGAGGACGCCCTCCGAATCTGTAAAATCCTCGAAGCCGAGGGCGTCGACGCCGTCCACGTTTCGAGCGGGTCGAGCTTCCCGCACCCGCGCAACCCGCGCGGCGGGCTGCCGCTCGACGTCATCAGGCGCGTCTACCCCCTCATCGACAGCGGCGAGAAGACGTTCTTCAACTACGTGATGGTGCGCTACCGCCTCCTCCAGCCGCTCATCAAACTGCTCTGGAAGCGCGACCAGGGCGAGCTAATCGAGGGGAGCAACCTGGACGCCTCGGCCGCCATCAAGGGGCACGTCGGCATTCCGGTCTTATGCACGGGCGGCTTCCAGACGGTCGACGCGATACGCGACGCCATCGGGCGAAGGATGTGCGACGCCGTGACGATTGCGCGCGGGCTCATCGCCAACAACGACCTGCCCCGGACGCTGGCGGCGGGGCGCTCGCCCGAGCGCCCCTGCACCTACTGCAACCGCTGCCTCTACCACGTCCTGGAAGACCCGCTCGGCTGTTACGACGTGACGCGCTACGGCGACGGCGACGAGATGCTCGCCGCCGTCATGTCGGTCTACCACTCGGGCGCGCCGACCAACTGAGGCCGAACACCCGCCGGGCCGCCCGCGTGCCCGGCGGGTGCGGCGCTCAGTCGCGCGCCGTCCCGTGGTGGTCGGCCCTGGTGAGCAGCGCCGCGCCGAGGAAGACGATGCCGCCGATGACGTGGAAGAGGTGGTCGGAGGTGCCCAGCTCGAGCACGCCGGGGATGACCTTGAAGAGGCGGCTGTCCGCCGCCATGCCGTGCATCTCGGGCGTGCCGGGCGAGCCGAGCAGGAAGCCCGCGAGGCCGAGGAGCAGGTAGACGACGCCGAAGACGATGCCGAACATCCGCGCCGCCGAGAGCGACGCCGCGAGGCCGAAGTAGAGCGCAGCCGCGCCCGAGACCAGGTGGATCAGGTTGTGCGCGGTGCTCAGGTGGAGCCCGGCCAGCCCCGGCGCCACGAAGCCCGCGATGCCGGCGAGCACGAAGACGGCGCCGATAATTTTACAGACGGTTTTAATCATGATTCGGAATCTCCTCTGACTGTGGGGGCGCTTGCGCCGCCCGTCGTTGAACTTCGGGGGTGTGACCACATCCCCGTCACGCCTTCACGCCACACCCGCGAATCTGAGCAGGTCGGACACCGTGAACTCCTCGTCCTTCCCGAAGAGGGGCGTCCACTCCGGGTCCTGCCGCAGGTAGGACATGCGGTCGCCTTCGAGCAGGCCGATGAAGACCTCGGCGACGATGCGGCCGCCCACCGGCCCGAGCCTGCGCCCCTTCCCCATCACCTCGGCCTCGCGCAGGATGTAGAACCACAGCGGCGTGTTCTTGTCGAGGTCGAACTCCTTCAAATCTTCGAGGTCGCGCGGGTCGAGCCGCTCCAGCTTCATCGCCTGCGCCACGCGCTGCCCCGACGGCAGCGCGAACGTCAGGTGGCGG
>DASVSK010000892.1:0-4655 GCA_036388135.1 Pyrinomonadaceae bacterium
CTCGCGGCGCGCACGCCGAGCGCCGGGAAGAGGTCGGCCGAGACCTCCGTGCCGCGCACGCGCTCGGGCTCTTCGCCCGCGCCCACGCTCAAGACCGTGCCCACGCCCTGATAGCCCGCGACGTATTCGAGCGACTTCGCCTGCTCTCGGTAGTCGAGCAGGTCGGGGTAGGAGAGCGGGCCGCGCGGCTCCGGCGCGGCCGGGTCGCTGCCCGTGTAGAGCGCCACCAGCCGCGCGGAGTTCTCGTAAGGGAGCGCGCGCAGCAAGACCGTGTTGACGGCCGAGAAGATGGCCGTGTTGGCCCCCACCCCGAGCGCCAGCGCGGCCACCGCGACGAGGGTGAACCCCGGACTCTTCAGAAGCGTCCGCAGCCCGAAGCGTATGTCCTGCCAGAAGGTTCTCATCGTGCTCACTCCGTTCGCGTGAATGGTGAATGGTGAATGGTGAATGGTGAATGGTGAATGGTGAATGGAAGAATCGGGTTTTAACTATTCACCATTTACCATTTACCATTCACCATTCACTCATGTCTGAGAGCCGCCATCGGGTCGACCTTCGTCGCGCGGCGCGCGGGGAGGTAGCCGGCGGCGGCGGCGGTCGCGCCGAGCAGCAGGGGCACGCCCGCGAAGGTCAGCGGGTCGGTCGCGCCGACGCCGTAGAGGAAGCCCTCGACGACGCGCGTGGCGGCGAAGGCGAGCAGGAGCCCGACCGCGAGCCCGACGCCGACGACCGACAGCCCCTCGCCCATCACCAGCCGCAGCACGTCGCCGCGCCCCGCGCCCAGCGCCATCCGCACGCCTATCTCGCGCGTCCGCCGCGCCGCCGAGTAGCTCACCACGCCGTAAATCCCTATCGCCGCCAGCGCCAGCGCCAGCAGCCCGAAGCCGCCGAGCGCCCACGCCGCGACGCGCGCCGGCAGGAGCGACGCGTCGAACTGCTCTTCGAGGGTGCGCACCTCGGCCAGCGGCAGGTTGCGTTCGAGCGCGCGCAGTTGCCCGCGCACCGCGCCGGCCAGCGCCGCGGGCTCGCCCGCCGTCCGCACGACGAGCGTCATCCGCGGGTCGAAGGTCTGCATCAGCGGGCGGTAGAAGTACGGGCGCGAGCGGTCGCCCAAAGAGCGGTACTTGCCGTCGCGCGCCACGCCGACGACTTCGAGCAGCGGCCCCTTCCGCCCCTCGAAGCTCAGGCGCTTGCCTAAGGGGTCTTCGCCCGGCCAGAGCTGCGCGGCGAGCGTCTCGTTGACGACGGCCACGCCGGGCGCGCCCGCGCCGTCGGCGTCCGTGAAGTCGCGCCCGCGCACGAGCGCCGTGCCCATCGTCTCGAAGTAGCGCGGCCCGACGATGTTGAAGCCCGTGCTCGTCCCCTCCTCGCCGTCGCGCGCGCGGCCCTCGGCGAAGACCTGCCCCTGCGCGAAGGAGTTGCCGAGCTGCGCGAACCGGACGAGGGTGGCGCGCTCGACGCCGGGCTGCGCCTCGACCCGCGCGAGCAGCTCGCGGTAGAAGGCGCGACCCGCCTCCGCCTCGTAGCGCAGCAGCCCGAGGTCTACGGGGACGGTCAGCGCGCGCTCGACGCGGAAGCCGGGGTCGATGGTGTGCGCCCGCTGGAGGCTGCGTATGAAGAGCCCGGCGCAGACCAGCAGCACCACCGAGAGCGTCACCTGCGCCGCCACGAAGGCCGCGCGCAGGCGCGAGCGGCGCGACCCGGCGTGGGCGAGCGCGTCCTCCGTCTTGAGCGACGTCAGGAGGTCGACGCGCGCGGCCTGGAGCGCGGGCGCGAGCCCGAAGAGGACGCCCGCGCCGACCGAGACGAGGAGCGTGAAGCCGAGCACGCGGTAGTCGAGCCCGAGGTCGAGCGAGGCGAGCGGCGTCCCCGAGGCGTAGGAGGCCAGCAGGTCTTTGACCCACATCGCGAGCAGCAGCCCGCAGGCCCCGCCGAAGAGGCCGAGCAGGACGCTCTCTGTCAGCCACTGCCGGACGAGCCGCGCACGCCCCGCGCCGAGCGCCTGCCGGACGGCCGTCTCGCGCCGCCGCGAGGCCGCGCGCGCCAGCAGCAGCCCCCCGATGTTCGCGCACGCCACGGCCAGCACGAGCCCGACGATGCCCATCACTATCCCGGCGACGGGGAGCGCCTGCTCGCGGTCGGACGGGTCCATGCCGCCGCTCATCTCAAGGAGCTGGACGCGGCGCAGCGCCTCGGCGTCCGCGGCCCCCCCCTCGGCCTCGGCCACGCGGCGCGCGATGCCGTTCATCTCGGCGGCGGCCTGCTCGCGCGTGACGCCCTCGCGCAGCCGCGCGAAGACCGCCAGCCAGTGGCTGTGGCGGCGGCGCAGGACGTCCACGCCGCCGCCGTCGTCGAACCTTCCCGCGCCGGGCGGGTTGAGCAGCGGCTCGGTCGAGAGCGGCACCCACAGCGCGCGATTGAGCCCGGTCTCGGTGCCGCCGAAGCGCTCGGGCGCGACGCCGACGACGGTGAAGCCGAGCCCGTTGAGGCTTATCTGCCGCCCGACGACCGAGGGGTCGGAGTCGAAGTGCGTCCGCCAGAGGTCGTGCGCGAGGACGGCGACGGGCGCGGGCGCGCGCCCCTCCTCCTCCGCAAAGGTGCGGCCGAGGCGCGCGCCGACGCCGAGCACCTCGAAGTAGTTGGCGGTGACGAACTCGCCCCTCAGCAGCTCGGGCTCGCCGCCGCCGCGCGTGAGGCTGAACTCGCGCGTCCCAGTGGCGGCCGCCATCCCCGAAAAGCTGCGCGCCTGCTCGCGGTAGTCCTGGTAGTCTGGGTACGACGACGGCGCGCGCAGCCACACGAGCCGCGACTGGTCGGCGACGCCGACGACCGGCCGGATGAGAACGGCGTTGAAGAGGCTGAAGACGGCCGTGTTGACGCCGACGCCGAGCGCCAGGCTGACGACCGCCAACGCCGTAAACCCCGGCGACCTCGCCAGCATCCGCAACCCGTAACGCACGTCCTGCAAGATAGTCCTCATCGTGCTCACCTCGTTCGCGTGAATGGTGAATAGTGAATGGTGAATGGAAGAACCGGCTTCTCCCTATTCACGATTTACTATTCACCATTAACCATTCACCATTTACTCGTATCTCAGCGCCACCATCGGGTCGACCTTCGTGGCGCGGCGCGCGGGGAGGTAGGAGGCGAGGAGCGCGACCGCGCCGAGCAGCAGCGCGATGCCGGCGTAGGTCAGCGGGTCTGCGGCCGAGACGTCGTAGAGCAGGCTCGTCATCAGTCGCGTCAGCGCGAAGGCCCCTGCCAGCCCGAGCGCCAGCCCGACCGCGACGAGCCCCATCCCCTGCCCCACGACCATCCGCAGCACGTCGCCCCCCTGCGCGCCCAAAGCCATCCGCAGCCCTATCTCGTGCGTCCGCTGCGCGACGGCGTAGGACATCACGCCGTAGAGCCCGACCACCGCCAGCGCCAGCGCCAGCGCCGCGAAGACGCCGAAGAGGAACATCGAGAAGCGACGCCCGGCGAGCGACTCCGCGACCATCTTCTCCATCGTCGTCACGCGGTAGACCGGCAGGTCGCGGTCGACGCCCGCGACGGCCCCGCGCACGGAGGGCGCGAGCGCCGCAGGGTCGCCGTCCGTGCGCGCCACGAAGAAGAGGTCGGCGCTGTTCGGGCGCTGCTGGTAGGGGACGTAGTACTGCCCGCGCGACTCGCCTTCGAGCCCCTCGTTGCGCACGTGGCCGACGACGCCGACTATCTCGCGCCAGCGCTGCTCCTGCGTGCCGGGCACGCGGTCGAACGTGATGCGCCTGCCGACGGGGTCTTCGCCGGGCCAGTACTTGCGCGCCAGCGCCTCGCTGACGATAACCACGGGGGGCGCGTCGGCCGCGTCGCGCGCGTCGAAGTAGCGCCCCTTGACGAGCGGGATGCCCATCACCTGGAAGTAGTCGTCCGAGGGCATCCAGCGGTCGCCGTGCGGCGGGCTTTCGCCGGGCGCGGTCTGCCGCCCCTCTATCTGGAAGCTCCCGCTCTGGTTCCAGCCGCTCATCGGCAGCGTCGTGACGGTCGCCGCGCTCCGCACGCCCGGCAGAGCGCGCACCGCTTCGAGCGCCTGCCGGCCGAAGGCGGCGCGCTGCGCGCCCTCCTTGTACTTGCTCTGCGGCAGAGAGACCTGCATCGCCAGCACGCCGCGCGGCTCGAAGCCGGGGCTCACCTGTTGCAGGCGCACGAAGCTGCGGATGAGGAGCCCCGCGCCGACGAGCAGGATGACGGCGAAGGCCATCTCGGCGACGACCAGCGCGTTGCGCACGCCGCGGCGGACGCCGCCCCTGCCGCTGCGCCCGCCCTCCTTGAGCGTGTCGTGGAGGTTGACGTTCGAGGTCTGGAAGGCGGGCGCGAGCCCGAAGACGACGCCCGTCAGCACCGAGACGCCGAGCGTGAAGAGCAGGACGTTGGCGTCGAGCCCGATCTCGGTCGCCCGCGGGAGCTTGTTGTCGGTGAGGCGGAGCAGGAGGTCGACGCCCCACATCGCCAGCAGCAGCCCGACGCCCCCGCCCGCCAGCGCCAGCATCACGCTCTCGACGAGGAGCTGCCGCACGACGCGCCAGCGGCTCGCGCCGAGCGCCGTGCGCACCGCGATCTCCTTCTGGCGGACGGCGGCGCGCGCCAGCATCAGGTTGGCGACGTTGGCGCACGCG
>DASVSK010000893.1:0-6392 GCA_036388135.1 Pyrinomonadaceae bacterium
CTCGTCCTCAAGCTCTACGAGAACTCTTTGAGCCTCGCCTTCCTCCTGCTCTTCCTCGTCAGCCTCCTCCTGCACGCGGCCGGCGGCGCGCGCGAGTACAACCAGGATCAGGCCGACCACGGCGGCGGCGAGCAGGTCTCGACGCTCGGGTACATGGCGACCTCGCGCTTCTGGTTCGAGTCGTTGCAGAACTGGCAGAGCGAGTTCCTCTCGGTCGGCCTGATGGTGGTGCTCACGATCTGGCTGCGCCAGAAGGGCTCGCCGGAGTCGAAACCCGTGGACGCCCCGCACGGCCAGACGGGCAAGGGGTGAGCGGCCGCGGGAAGGCGCGGCCGGGCTAGCGGAAAAGGAGGCCGTCCTCCCCGAACGAGACGGCGACCGTGAGGAGGGCGCGAAACTCTTTGTAGCCGAGCCGGCCGGGGAAGTAGGCGTGGAGGAACAGGCGCGGCACGCCGTCCGGGCCGGCCGCGACCGAGGGGTGCCCCGGCCCCGTCCACTCCGCCGTCGAGCGGAGAACCGGCCCGGGCAGCTTCCGGTAAGGGCCGAGCGCCGAGTCCGCGACGGCCGCGCCTATCCCGTAGCGCTCGGTCGTGAAGTCGTTTGCGGCGAACAGGAGGTAGTACTTCCCCCCCTGTTTCGTCACCCACATCCCTTCGACCAAATGCGCCTCCCACGGCTGGTCGTTCTCGATAATCTTCGTCCGCCCGCCCGAGAGGCTCAGGCCGTCGGGCGACAGGCGGCGCGCGTAGACCGGCGTCCTCATCACACGCAGCACGCCGCGGACGGCGTCGCCGACCTCGCCGCCTCCGGCCCGCCCTCCCGACAACCCCTTCAGGCGTTCGTAGCAGGCCGAGAAGTTTTCGGCCACGGCCTCGATGACGGGGTGCTGGACGAAGAACTGCTCCATCGGCCCGAGCGTCCTGGCCCACGGCCAGAGGGTCTGGACGAGCGACGCCGTGATCTGATCCTCCCGCCGCGGGAAGACCTCCGCGGTGAGGCGCGGGTGCGCGCGCAGCAGGTCGTTGAGGCGTCCGGGCCAGAGCGCGTTGTTGTCCTTCTTCCAGAAGAGGAGCGCCGTGCCGTCCTCGTCGACGAAGACGTGCGGGTCGATGACGTCGCCCTTCATGAGCGGCTCCGGCGCGGCGTCGAAAGGCCCCCCCGGGCTCGAAGATTTGGCGACGCCGATGCAAAGCTCGCGCGTCTCCCTGTCGCGCGCCACGAAGTAGACGCGGAACTCGCCCCCGACCGCGTGCATCTCCGGGGCCCAGTAGTCGGCGACCGACTCGCCCTCCGCCGCCCACGCCGGCTTGCTCCCGCCCGGGAAGACGAAGCCCACGAACTCCCACTCCGACAGGTCGCGCGAGCGGATGATGGGGAGCGAGTCGGGCGCGTCGTTCGAGGTCGCGAGCAGGTAGTACCACGCGCCGTCCACGGCGTCGCGCCCCTCCACCCTCAGCACGGCCGGGTCGCCGTAGCCGTAGAGGATGCCCGGGGCCAGGTTACTCGTCAGGAGCGCGCGGTACGGCGCTTCAAAGGTCGCCGACGCGGGGGGCGGGCGTCTGCCCACGGGGAGGCGCGAGCCGAAGTCCGTGGCGAGCGCCTCGAAGAAGTCCGTGTAAGAACTGTGCTCCCGGCTCGGGAGGCCGTACTCGCGCGTCTTCGCGGAGCCGGTCAGGGGGTCGGCCCCCGCGACCTCGAAGGAGAGCGCCGCGCCCGCGCCCCTGACGGCGATTCGGAACCCGAAGGGGGCCCCCGGCGGGGAATGGAGCACGGTCTCGAAGTCTTCGACGGGGCGCGTCGGGGCCGTTGTCATCTTTTTCAAACCCTTCAGGCGCTCCACTCCTTGGCGTAGACGGTCGCCTCGGCGACGGCGACCTCAAGCGTCCAAAGCTCGCCCTCGGCCCAAGCCTTCTGGAACTCTTCGCGCGTCATCCCCTTCTTCGCGGCCGCCGACGTCGCGGCCGCGACGCTCGCCTCGCGCAGGGCCGTCTGCGGGCGCGACATCCGCGCGCCGATGCTCGCGCGGACGGAGGTCGCCGCGCCGAACAGACGCGCGGCGCGCGCGGGCTGGCCGAGCCCCGCCGCCACCTGCGCCAGGCCGTCCAGGCAGTCGGCGACGAGCTGCTTGCGCCCTATCTTCTGGTGCAGCGCCATGCTGTCGTAGAAGAGCGACGCGGCCAGCGCGTGGTCGCCCTCGTCGAGGGTGATGTGCCCGAGGCGCTTGGTGGACTCCGCCCAGCCCCACTGGTTGCCCTCGTCGCGTTGCAGCCCCGAAGCCTTGGTGAGCAACTGTTTCGCCATCAGCAGGTCGCCGGCGCGGTAGGCGAGGTAGGCGAGGTTACTGTTCGTCAGCCCGTAGCCCCAGTGGTCGCCCAGCTCGCCCCAGACGGCGAGGCTCTTGTGGAAGTTAGACCGCGCCCCCTCGACGTCGTCCGCCTCAAGGCAGACGTTGCCGAGGTCGTTGAGCGCCAGCGCGAGCCCCCACCTGTCGTCCACCTCCTTGAAGAGCGCGACGCACCGCTCCTCGTGCGCGCGCGCCTCTTCGAGCTGGTTCTGGTTGAGCGCCACCATCCCGAGGACGATGAGCGAGTAGCCGAGCCGCCTGTGGTTGGGCAGCCCCGTCCAGACGTCGACGCTCTCCGCGAGCAGGGCGCGCGCCGCCGCGTAGTCGCCGTGCATGAAGGCCAAGCCGCCCGCGCAGTAGAGCGCCTTGCCGAAGCTCTCGGTCTCGGTCTTGAGGGCGGCCCTGGCCCCGGCCAGCACGGCGTCGGCGCGCCTGCGCCCCTCGGTGAGGTAGGCGCGCAGGTTCCAGAACCAGAACATGTTGCCCACTATCTCCAGGGCGGTTTCGACGTTGCCGCACTCGCCGCCCAGGCTCCAGTCGACGGCCGCGCTAATCTCGTCGTGCTCGGCCTCCAAAGCCTCAAGCCACTCCCGGCGCTCGGCGCTGCTCAGGAGGTTGAGGCGGCGCTCGGCCTTCTTCGTCAGCAGCGAGTAGAAGGCGGCGTGGCTGCGGCGCGCCGACGCCTCCTCGCCGGCCTTTTTGAGCCGCGCGGCGCAGTACTCCAGCACGGGGCGCGGCATGCGGTAGCGCACGCCGCGGCCGGGGAGCTTCTCCTCGCGCAGGAGGCCCCTGCCGAGCAGCAGAGACAGGGCCTCGCGCACCTCCCCGGCCTCCGCGTCGGCCGAGGCGACCCCCTCGGCCGCCTCGGGCGTGGGCGGCCCGGCGAAGACCGTGAGACGCCGCAGACACTCCTGCGCGTTCTCGTCGAGCGAGCGGTAGCTCATCTCCACGACCCGCGCGAGCTGATCGCACGGGTCTTCCACGCCCGGGCCGCTCAGCTCTTCCAGAAGGCGCGCCGGCCCGTACTCGGGGACGGCGCTCTGCGCGGCGGCGAGCGCGACGGCGAGCGGCAGGTCGCCGAGCCTCTCGCAGACGTCGGCGATGACGCGAAGGGTCGGGGCGTCGAACTCGTACCCCGCGCCCGCCCTCCGCGCGCGGTCGACGAAGAGCGCGACCGACGGCGAAGCCTCGGGCTGCCCGCCGCCGTCCGCGCCCGCGGCCAGAGGCCCGACCTCGAAGACGCGCTCCCGCGGCCACCCGAGCGCGGCGCGGCAGGTGAGAATGATTTGCAGGCCGGCGGACTTGTCGAGCAGCCTCTCGACGAGCGCCCGCGCGGCGTGAAGCTCTTCAAAGCCGTCGAGGATGAGCAGCGTCGGCCTGTCGCCCAGGTAGACGATCAGGCTCTCTTCCAGCGAGCCGGCCTTCGCCTCCTTAACCCCGAGCACGTGCGCGATCTCGGCGGCGACCTTCTCCGGGTCGCTGACCAGGCTCAGGTCTACGAAGTGGACGCCGTTCTGGTAGTCGCCCCGCAGCCCGCGGCAGACGGCCTGCGCCAGCACGGTCTTGCCCGCGCCCCTCGGCCCGGCGAGCGTCAACAGCCGCGCCCTCTCCTCCCTGAGAAGCCTGCTCACCGCGTCGATGTCGTCATCGCGCCCGAACAGCTTGGCCGAGCCGGGCGCGTGGGGGTCGGCGTCGGCCGGGGCCTTTTCGGCGTCCGGCCCCGGCGGGGGCGTGTCCGCGGACGTAAGCAGGTTCGGCGCGCCCTGCTTGATGTCGGATTTCACGTTGTCGGTGACGATCTTCTTCAGCTCGGGGAACGCCTTGACGATCTCGCTGAGCGGCGCGGCGTAGATGACCTTGTGCTTGAAGGCGTCTGGCCCCCACCGCACCAGCCCCACGATGATGTTCTTGTCGTAGCGGACGGGCGCGCCCGAGAGGCCGTCCAGGTTGTCGAGCCCGCCCGTATCGCAGGCGAGCTGAATGCCTACGTGTAACTTCCCCCCGTACGCCTCCGGGTCTTCGGGGATGTCGCCCTTCGGGTCTTCGATGTCCCCCGAGACGCGCATGCCCGAGGGCTTGCCGCTGGGGTAGCCCCAGCACTGCCAGCGGAAGCGCGTGTCGCCGACCGGCCAGGGGTCTTCCGAGGGCAACTCCCCGAGGGTCACCATCACCCTGTCGGGAATCTTGTCGCCCCCCGTAATCAAGAGCAGCGCGGCGTCCATGTCGAAGTCGCAGCGCTTGACCTCGGCCTGGAG
The DNA here is from genome assembly GCA_036388135.1 of Pyrinomonadaceae bacterium. Taxonomy (GTDB): domain Bacteria; phylum Acidobacteriota; class Blastocatellia; order Pyrinomonadales; family Pyrinomonadaceae; genus QHXN01. Next base: position 4,600 of record DASVSK010000893.1, read on the forward strand.
CGAGCCCCAGCGGAACTTCAGCGTGTAGACGTCGCCCGACGGCACCCTCGTCTTCCTGTTGCCGACGCAGTGCGCGGCCGTTATGGCGTACTCTTCCGAGCAGAGCCAGGCGGTGCCCTTGTGTGCCTCCACGCCGAGCTTGTGCAGCCTCGCGGTGATGCCCTTGATGTCGCCCATGACTTCACTTCCCCTTTACGCGTGCGGCTGGGTCAACGGCGCGGAGCGCTCCCGCCCCGGGCCGCAGAAGGAGTAGAGCCCCGGCTCTTCGGCGAGCCCGCCGCCGCCGTCCGCGTCGACGACCAGCTCGGCGTAACTCAGGTAGCGGCGGACGTACGGGGCGAAATCGTTCCTGCTCAGCGCGTCGGCGAAGCCCGCGAGGGCGGGCCCCGCCGTCTCGTAGTCCTCGCCGACCTCCTCGGGCAGGCGCATCACGTCGCACCACGTCCCCGTGTTGAGGTACCAGCGCCGCCGCCCGCCGTCGCCCACGAGCATCTTCTTCGGGAGGTGCGTGTGGCCGTAGAGGACGGCGTCGAAGTCGCCCGCGCGCGCCGTGTCGCGCGCCGCCTCGGCGTAGTTCTTCTCTTCGTAGTCGAGGCTGAAGGAGCGGTCGTCGCGGTTGAGTCGGCGGAGCGCGGCGTGTAGCTGCCGGAGGCGCTCCTCGGGGGTCTCGGCGCGCCTCACCTTGAGCAGCACCGACGCGCTCTCGTAGGTGTCGGCCAGTTGCCCGATGCGGGTCGTGAACCAGGAGCGCGCCTCGCGCATCTGGTCGTTGACCCAGCGGAGCTTGTCGTCGACGCTCAAGTCCCCGGCCGTCCCCCCGCCGACCGCGCGCGGCCGGCGGCCGACGCTCATGTCGCCGCGGCCTACCGCCCCGGCCGGCGACTCCATGAAGAGCGCGGCGTCGCCCTCGGTCCCCGACTCCCTGAACGTTTCGAGCAGCAGCCCGTCGAGCGAAAGCTCCTCGACGGCCGCGTCGAGCGAGGCGCTGAGGTCGCCCGCCCACTTCGTCGTGGTGGGCGTCTCCAGCCCGTGCCTGAGCCACTGCCTGACGATGGGCGAGGCGTTGAGGACGTCGTCGAGGTACTGGCGCATGTCCGGCTCGAGCGCCAGCAGCAGCGGGATCATGGCGTTGGTCTCGGGCTTGAGCAGGTCGATGAAGCGGTAGCGCGCCTTGACGCGGTTCATGAAATGAATCACCAGGTACGTCCCCGCCGGGGGCACGAAGTAGCGCTTCTGCCGCGCCTCCTCGTCGACCGCGAGCCCGCGCGAGCGCATCGAGCGCTCCTGCCTGAGCGCGCTGTAGTCGAGCATGTTCCAGCGGTCGTAGCGGTTCCCGTGCTCGATGAGGACGCGCCCCGGCGTGTAGGCTTCGCCGTCGTAGACGAAGCGCAGGTCCCCGCGTTCGCCGCCGAGCATCGCCGAGAGCTGTTCGCGCACGCGCGGCAGCGACAGCTCGACGTCGTGGTTGCCCAGCAGCAAGGTCAGGCGGTTCCCCGCCGTGACGAAGTCTCTCAGGGCGTCGAAGACGCCGCGCGCCCCGCCCTCGCGCGTGCGGAGCGCTATCTGCCGGAGCCGCGCGCAAGCCTCCCCCTCGTCGGCCGTCCAGATTTGCGCCCCGCTCAGCCCCTCGCCGAACTCGTCTTCGGCGAGGAAGTCCACGATGTCGCCGTTAACGACCAGCTCGACCTCTTCCGATTCGGCCTCGCGCGCGACCGTCGCCACCCAGTCGACGAAGGCCGTCAGCGCCGCGTAAGAGTTGTTAATCTGGAACCCGGTCGACAACTTCCCCGCCT
>DASVSK010000894.1:0-1525 GCA_036388135.1 Pyrinomonadaceae bacterium
GAAGAGGAGGGAGACCGGGGCCTTCAGCGCCGGACGCTCCTCGGGCTCGCCCGTGAGCCGCTGCCCCGCGCTCTTGAAGAGTCCGCGGCCGGGCTCCTCGCGCAGCCAGTAGGGCTGGCTGTAAGACGCCTCGGGCGGCACGCGCACGCTCGCCTCGCGCGCGAACGGCTGGTTGGCATTCAGCTCGGCGTGCGGCGCGTCCGCGCCCGCGGGGGAGACGCCGACGCCCTCAAGCTTCAGAGGGAATCCCGAGCGGTTGACGAGGGTCGTGGTGACCCTGACCTCGCCGCCCGGCGTCACGTAAGGGTCGGGGGCCGTGGCCTCGACCCACAGCCCGGCGCAGGCGAGCATCACGCGGAGCAGCCCTTCGCGCCGGGCCTCGACCAGCGGGTCGGGGAAGGTCTGCGTGTCCGGGGCGAGCGACTCCATCACGCGGTAGGCGCGGACGAGCGTCGGCAGAATCGCGGACGGGTTCGAAGGGTCGTACCCGCGCGCGGCCTCTTCGAGCAGGCGGCCGGCGGCCTCGCCGCCCTCGAAGCGCCGCCAGGTCATGTCGACGCCGTCGAACAAATCCTTCGTCGCGGGCTCGCCCTTGAGGTGCGCGAAGTAGTTGGGCGCGGGGCCGCGCCGCTCGGGCGTGCCCTGCGCCTGGCTCTTGTGCATCGTGCGGCTCTCGGCCGCTATCTCCGTGTATGACCTGCCGAGCAGCGGGTCGAAGCCGCCGACGTCGACGCTCAGCATCTTGTCGGCGTCCTTCGGCGGGTCGGCCGTGCGGAAGTTGAAGACGTTCCAGACGAGCCGCTTCGGCCGCCAGGGGCGGACGCCCTCCCTGAGCTGTTCGGGGAAGCGCGCGGGGTCGGCCGCGGCGTCGAACGCCTCGCCCGCGAGGATGGCCGAGGCCGTGTGCTGGCCGTGGCCGCCCTCGCCCGTCGCGGGGAAGCGCGTGACGATGACGTCGGGGCGGAAGCGGCGCACGACCCAGACCACGTCGGCCAGCACCGCCTCGTGATCCCAGATGCGGAAGGTCTCTTCGGGCGAGCGCGTGAAGCCGAAGTCGACGGCGCGCGTGAAGAACTGCTCCGCGCCGTCGACGCGGCGCGCGGCCAGAAGCTCCTGCGTGCGGACGAGCCCGAGCAGCGCGCCCTTCTCCGAGCCGATGAGGTTCTGGCCGCCGTCGCCGCGCGTCAGCGACAGGTAGGCCGTGCGCGCGCCGCGCCCGCGCGCGAGGTACGCGAGCAGAGCCGTGTTCTCGTCGTCCGGGTGCGCGGCGATGTAGAGCACGCTTCCCGTGACGCCCAGCGTGCGCAGCGCCGCCTGCGTCTCGGCCGCGTCGGGCTGCGCGGGCTTCTGCGCGCGCGCCGCGTGGGCGGGGAGCAGGAAGAGAGCGAGTAGTAACAGTGCGAAGGCCGCGCGTCGCGCCGTGGGTTTTGTCATTCGCGGAATCGTCGAATCGTTAAGTCGAAAGCCGCCGCCGAGTCAAAAGGTGAAAGGCGAAGGTCAAAAGCATGGTCTCGCGCCGCCTCAA
>DASVSK010000895.1:0-4166 GCA_036388135.1 Pyrinomonadaceae bacterium
CCTTCAGGGGGTAGACGAGCGCCGTCGTGACGCACCCCCCCAGACACCCGCCGCCCGTCTCCGCCGTGAGCGCGTCCACCTCCTCCTCGCTCAAGCGCCGCCCCGCGGACGCGGCCAGGCTCCGCACCAGGCGCTTGCGGAAGTAGCTCTTGACGAGGTCGTCGACCAGCGGCACCGGGATGAGCGGCGTCAGCCCCGTCAACACCGCGTGCGTGACGAGCGTGCGCTGCCGCGCGCCCGACCCTCCCGCCTGAAGCGATTCCTGCCCGTCCGTCATGTTCACCTGCGCCTCCGCACGCATGATACATTACCGCCGAAGGTTCTGACCCCGATGGCGATCCGAAACGTACTCATCTGCACCACACAGGTCCCGTTCACGACCGGCGGCGCGGAGTCGCACGTCGAGGGGCTGCGGCGCGCGCTCGTCGCGGCCGGCTACAACGCGGAGGTGGCGGCGCTGCCCTTCAAGTGGTACCCGCCGTCGGAGATCATGCGCGGCGCGCTCGCCTGGCGGCTGCTCGACGTGACGGAGTCGAACGGCAAGCCCGTCGACCTCGTCGTCGGGATGAAGTTCCCGGCCTACACGGTCGCGCACCCGCGGAAGGTCTTGTGGGTGATTCACCAGCACCGCTCGGCCTACAACCTCTGGGGCACGCCCTTCGACGACCTCTCGACCTACCCCGATGGCGCGCGCGTCCGCGAGCTGATACGCCACTGCGACGAGCGCTTCATCCCCGAGGCGCGCAAGGTCTTCGCCAACTCGCGCACGGTGGCCGCCCGCCTCGCGCTCTACAACCGCATCGAGAGCGAGCCGCTCTACCACCCGCCGCCGCGCGCCGAACGCCTGCGCGCGGGCGCGCAGGGCGACTACTTCTTCTACCCGAGCCGCATGGAGCCGCAGAAGCGCCAGGAGCTTCTCGTCGAGGCTCTGCGCTTCACGCGCGCGCCCGTCCGCGCCGTCTTCGCCGGCTCGGCGCACGACCGCGCGCACTACGAGTCGCTGGCGCGCCGCTGCGGCGTGGCCGACCGCGTCGAGATTCGAGGCTTCGTGAGCGAGGAGGAGATGGTCGGGCTCTACGCCGACGCGCTGGGCGTCTGCTACCTGCCGTTCGACGAGGACTACGGCTACGTGACGCTCGAAGCGATGCTCTCGTCGAAGCCGGTCGTCGTGCCGCGCGACGGCGGCGGCGCGGCCGAACTCGTCGGGCACGGCTCCGAAGGGCTCGTCTCCGACCCCGACCCGCGCGCTCTGGCCGAATGCCTCGACCAGCTTTACGACGACCGCCCGCGCGCCCGCCGCATGGGCGAGTGCGGCCGCGAAAAGCTCGTCGCCCTCAACCTCTCCTGGGAGAACGTCGTCGAGAAGATCATTGACGCCGCCGGCTGAAGTAAGGCGAGCCGCTTCGCGGAAGGCAGAAGTCAAAAGTAAAAAGGCAAAAGTGTGGGCGCGCTCCGCGCGAAGAGCTTTTTAAAGGTTCTTCCCCGCTTCACTTTTGCCTTTTGCCTTTTTACTTTTGCCTTACTTCTGCCTTTCCCTGTACTCGTCCGATTCGAGGAAGGAGCGGCTGAGGGCGCGGTAGTCGCCGGTGCGCGTCAGCACGTCGAGCCAGAAGTCGAAGCCTTCGGGGCCGCGGTCGGGCGGGTCGCCGGGGTCGCGGCCGAGGTAGCCGAAGAAGTGGACGAGCACGTACGCCGCGTCGTACTCGCGCGCGTCCGCCTTCGCGCCGGCCGCGTCGAGCAGCGCCGCGCCGCGCGCCGCGTCGCCGCCCGCGAGCTGGGCGGCGAGCGCCGCTCGATTCCTCGCGAGCTGTGCCTCCCACCCCTCCGCGCCGACGTGAAGGCCGCGCCCCAGCATCGTTAACGCCGACATGAACTCCTCCCGGCGCGGCTCGCGCCCGCGCGCCGCTTTCAACACACGGTAGACGAAGAAGCTCGTCCGCGGAAACTCTTCGAGCAGCGCGAAGGGGTCGCGCCCGCCGCGGCCCGCAAGCTCGCGCGGCGCGGGCGCACGCGTGCGGGCGTCGCCCCCCGCGCGCGCGCCCCGCGTGTCGTAGACGACGACGCCCTCGCCGCGGTAGGCGGCGGGGAAGTTGGCCTCGAAGAAGGCCGCGTCCGCCTTCAGCGCGTCGCGCTCGGCCCCGCCGAGGTAGACGTAATCGACGCCGTAGTAGCTGAGCAGCTTAAGGGCGTCGGGCGCGCCCGCGTAGATTCTGCGCACGTCCGCTTCGCGCGCGCGGAACTCCCGGCCGTGCCCCCAGAGCCACGCGGTCGCGCCGCGCACGACGGGCCGCCCGGCCAGGGCGAGCGCCGGGTGGTTGAAGGCGGGCGCGGTCAGGAAGAGGGCGCGCGGCGGCGTCCGCCCGGCGACGAAGCGCGCGGCTTCGAGGTCGGCGTCCGTAAAGAGGAGCGCGGAGGCGCGTCGCTCGGCCTGCAAAGCGGCGACGCCCGTCAGAACCGAGAGCAGCGCGAGCAGCGCGGCGAGCGGCGCGGCCAGCAGTCTCAGGCGGCGCGTGCGCGCCACGCGGAAGAGCCAGCGCGCGACGAGAACGCTGTTGACGGCGTGCCAGTAGTAGGTGAGCTTGCCGTTGTCGAAGACGTTGGGCGAGACGACGACGACGAGCGCGAAGGCAAGCAGCAGCGCGAAGGCGACGTAGAAAATCTTCCAAGCGCGCGGCGCGTCGAGCCACGCCGGGAGCGCCAGCAGCAGCGGCAGGCCGAAGTTGCGCAGCATGTAGACGGCGAACGAGGGCGCGTCGGCCCCCATCCAGCCCGGTTGCAGCCGCACCACCTGTCCGCCCGCGGCGTGGCGCGCAAGCTCCAGCAGGTGCGGCGCGGCCAGCAGTACGGCCGGCACCCAGAAGGCGAGCCACACGCGCCTCGGCCGCAGCAGAAAAAGGAGGACGCTGACGAGCCCGACCGCGACGTACGTGTGCGTGTGAAAGAGCGGCAACAGCCCCGCCAGCACGCCGGCGAAGAAAAGATGAAGGGCGGAAGGCGAAGGGCGAAACTCAAACCACACGCGCCTCAAACTTTCGCCCCTCGCCTTCCGTCCTTCACCTTCCCCATCTCGCCCGTCGCCTTTGCCGTCACCCGCCGGGGGTCGCGACTCGGAGTCGTCGTGTGTGCACTGCCAGAATGCGGTGAAGACGGTGAGAATCATCAGCCCGGCGGGGAGGCCGTAGAGGCTTGCGCGCTGCGGGAGGAAGGTGTCGGTGATGAGGTTCGTCCAGTGAATCCCGCGCGCCCAGTCGTTCGCGTAGTTGAGCGGGAGCGCGCCCCAGAACTCGAAGAGCCCGCGGCCGCTCCGCCGCCAGTCGCGGAACATTTCGACGAAGCCGAGGCCGCCGTTCAGAAGGAACAGCGCCGTCGCCAGCGCCGACGTCGCGGGGGCGCGCGTGAGGCGCAGCGCGAACGAGTAGAAGAGCCCGGTGGCGGCGAGCGCCAGCGGCAGCGCCGTCGAGAGGAACGCCGCGCGCATCGAGAGCCCGGCGGCCATGAGCGCCGCCGCGTGGAAGTCCGGCAGGAACGGGTAGAGCAGCGGCTCGCCCGCCAGCGGCGTGTAGGCGGGCGGGAAGTTCTCGCCGTGGAGGAACGACGAGGCGAGCGCCGCGTGGAAACTCAGGTCGTACCACGCGCTGCCGCCCGAGTAGACGCCGCCCTCGCCCGGTGCGAACGTGTGCGTCGAGAAGAGATGCCAGTAGACCGGCGCGGAGACGCAGAGCAACGCCCCGGGCCAGACGTGCCGCCGGTCGATGAAGCCTCGCAGGCCGGAGAAGGTCTGCCGCCACTGCCGGGGCTTCGGCCGCGTGAGGCGCGTGCGCCCCTCGCCCCCCGCGCCGCGGGGACGCGCGAGCGCGGGCGCGAGCGGGAGCGCCGCGCACGCCCACACGAACGCCGTCGCCCACGCGACCGTCCCGTAAGTCAGCCGACCCTGCCAGCGCGCCGCCGCGTACGCCGCCAACGTCGCCAGCATCCACCCCGCCACCGTCCCCCACAGCGCCTGCTCCCACACCCCGAGCGTCCCGCGCAGCACCCGCCGCGTCAGGCACGCCCCCGCCAACGCCCCCCCCGTGAGAAACAGTATCGCCAGCATGTCGAAAGCAGTGACCGGGAGAAAAGCAGTGACGGGTGATGAGTGACGAGTTAAGGCAAGCTCTTTCCTGTCA
>DASVSK010000896.1:0-1911 GCA_036388135.1 Pyrinomonadaceae bacterium
CCGGGCGAGATCGCGCGCCACTGCCTCGTGGCCCCGCCCGACGTCGCGGTGCTGACGAACGTCGCGCCCGTCCACCTGGAGTTCATGGGCTCGGTCGAGGCGATTGCGGCGGGCAAGGCGCAACTGGTCGAGGGGCTGAAGGGGGGCGGCACGGCCGTCCTCAACGCGGACGACGAGCGCGTCGCGGCGATGCGCGCGAAGGCCGCACACGCGGGGCGCGTCGTCACCTACGGGCTGGGCGAGTCGGCGGAGGTGAGGGCCGTCGGCGTCGAGACGGTCGGCGTCGGCGCGAGCCGGTTCACCTTGAGGACGCCGGACGGCGAGGCGGAGGTCACGCTCCCGATGCACGGGCGTCACAACGTCCTGAACGCGCTCGCCGCGGCCGGCGCGGCGCTGAGCTTCGGCGTCGGGGCCGAGGAGATTGCGGCGGCGCTCGCCACGGCCGCGGCCTCGGAGATGCGCGGCGAGGTCCTGCGCTTCCGCGAGGGGTTCACGGTCGTGGACGACTCGTACAACTCGAACCCGCGCTCGCTACAGAGCATGGCCGAGGCGGTGGCGCAGGGGGGCGAAGGCGTCACGCGGCGGGTGGTCGTCGCGGGCGAGATGCTCGAACTCGGCGAGGAGGGCGCGGCGCTCCACCGCGAGGCGGGGCGCGAGATAGCGGGCTACGAGGTGGACGTGCTGTGGGGCGTGCGGGGCCTGGCGCGCGAGCTGGTCGAGGGCGCGCGGCGCGCGGGCATGGCCGAGTCCGCGACGCGATTTTTCGAGACCTCGGAGGAGGCCGCGGCCGCCGCCGTCGAGTTCGTCCGGCCGGGCGACCTCGTCCTGGTCAAGGGCTCGCGCGGCGTCCACACGGAGAGGGTGGTCGAAGCCTTGAAGGGGCGATACGAAAGGGAAGGATGAAGGGTGAAGGCGGGAGGGTGGAGGGAAGGCGGCTCGTCTTCACTTCGTCCCCCACACTCCCGCCTTCATCCCGAATGCCCAGATGATCTACCACATCTTCTACGAATGGCTCTTCAAGTCGCTCTCGGCCACGGGGGGCGGCGAGTCGTACTTCGTCAAGGCGCTGAACGTCTTCCAGTACGTGACGTTCCGCACGGCCTACGCGGCGGTGACGGCGCTCCTCATCTCGCTCGTCTTCGGCGGGCGGGTCATCAACGCGCTGCGTCGCCTGAAGGTCGGGCAGGAGATACGCGAGGAGGGGCCGCAGGCGCACCAGGCCAAGCGCGGGACGCCGACGATGGGCGGCGTGCTCGTCATCGGCTCGGTGCTCATCTCGACGCTGCTGTGGGCGCGGCTCTCCAGCCTCCACATCTGGATCATCCTGGTGGCGACCGCGGGCTTCGCCGCCATCGGCTTCCTCGACGACTACCTGAAGGTGGCGAAGCGGCACAACCTCGGGCTCCAGGGGCGTTGGAAGCTGGCGGGGCAGTTGGCGATTGCGCTCTTCGTGTGGGGCGCGCTCCTCTTCTTCACCTACCAGGGCTGGGCCGACTACTCCTGGAAGCTCTCGCTGCCGTTCTTCAAGCAGACGGCGCTGAAGGACATCACGAACATCGGGCCGGTCGTCTACCTGCCGTTCATCGCCATCGTGCTGATCGGCTTCTCGAACGCGGTGAACCTGACGGACGGGCTCGACGGGCTCGCCATCAGCGTGACGGTCATCGCGATGGCGACGCTGACGGCCTTCACCTACATCAGCGGCGACGCGCGCTGGGCCGAATACGTCGGGCTCGAACACCAGAAGGAGATCGGCGAGCTGACCATCTTCTGCGGGGCGATGGTGGGCGCGAGCCTCGGGTTCCTCTGGTACAACGCCCCGCCCGCCGAGGTCTTCATGGGCGACGTGGGGAGCCTCGCCATCGGCGGGGCCATCGGCACCATCGGCGTGCTGACCAAGCAGGAGCTGAT
>DASVSK010000897.1:0-5799 GCA_036388135.1 Pyrinomonadaceae bacterium
TGCAGTCGAAGTTGACCACGGATTTCAGCCTGTGCGTCACGGAGACCACGGTGCGGCCCGCCGCGACGCGGTCGAGCGTGTCGTTGATGGCGGCCTCCGTGCCGGGGTCGAGGGCGGAGGTCGCCTCATCCAGAATGATGAGCGAGGGGTCGCGTATCAGCGCGCGTGCGATGGCGACGCGCTGGCGCTGGCCGCCCGAGAGACGCCCGCCGCGCTCGCCCACGACCGTCTCGTAGCCCTCACTCATCCGGAAAACGATGTCGTGGAGTTCGGCGGCGCGGGCCGCCTCCTCGACCTCGGCGTTCGTCGCCCCCGCCTTGCCGAGGCGTATGTTCTCGCGGATGCTGAGGTTGAAAAGGAAGCTCTCCTGAAACACGATGCCGACCTGGTTGTAGAGCGAATCCAGGGCGGCGTGGCGCAGGTCTATCCCGTCGAACGTGACCCGCCCGGCCTGCGGGTCGTAGAAGCGCATGATGAGGTTGAGGTTGGTGCTCTTGCCGCAGCCGCTGTGGCCGACGAAGGCGACGCGCGCGCCCGAGGGGAGTTCCATGCTGACGTCCGTCAGGCTGGTCTGCTCGGGCGCATAGCCGAAGGTCACGTTCTCGAAACGGATGCCCGACGAGAGTTTGGGCAGCGGGCGCGCGTCGGGGAGTTCCACGACGGCCGGCCGCTCGTCGAGCAGCTCGCGCACGCGCTGCATCCCGCCGGTGGCTTGCAGGAGCGTGGGCGTCACCGCCGTCAGACCCATGACTGACGAGCTGACCATGATGAACAGCGCGTTGAAGGAGACGAGCGAGCCGACGGAGAGGGAGCCCCGGTACGCGAGGTAAGAGCCGCCGCTGATGAGCAGGACGTTGAACATCAGCATGCCGATGTTGGGGCTGCGCTCGGTGACGTAACTCAGGAAGTTGAAGCGCGTCCCCAGTCGGACGACCTTCTCCGCCTGCCCCGCGAAGTTGTCGAGCACGGACTGCTTCAGGCTGAAAGCCTTGACGATCTGCTGCGCGCCGAGGTTCTCCTGGATGATGTCGGCGAGGGCGGCCTGTTCGACGCGCAGCCGGTGACCCGCCTTGAGCGCGCGCGGCCCCAGAATCTTCGGGCCGACGATGCAGAACGGGAGCCCGACCATCGCCCCCAGCGCGAGCCGCCAGTCAATCGCGAACAGGACGCAGGTGCTGAAGATGATGTTGATGACGCAGAGCATCGCGCCCGGCACGCCGAGCACGACCGCGTTCTCGATGGCGGCGAGGTCGGCCGAGAAGCGCGACAGGAGGTCGCCCATCCGCGCGCGGGCGTAGAAGCCCAGCGAGAGCCGCTGGAAGTGTGCGAACATCTCCCGGCGGATGTCGTTGAGGATGCGCGAGCCGAGCCAAGCGTAGAGGTAATCGCGAATCACCTGCGAGGCGGCGGTCAGCAGGAACCCGAGGCACAGGCCGCCCAGGATGAGCGCCATGACTCGCGCGTCCCGCGGCGTGATGGCGTAGTCGATGAGGAACTTGAGGCTCAGCGCGAGCAGGGTGTTGAACGCGCCCTCGACGACGAGCGTCACGAGCAGGAGGGCGGCGCGCGAGGCGTAGGGCCTGACGTAACCGGATAGAATTTTCAGGAGCCCGGCGGGGCCGACCGTCGACGCGCGGCCGCCGGGCTGTTCTGTGGTCTGGTTCGGCATGACGTTCCCGCGCCTTCCCGGCCGCGGCTATTCGACGTCCAGCATCCAGACGTCGGCCTCTTTCGCGGCGAGCCCGTAGTAGAGCATCCGGTTGTCGGAAGAGATGCCGTAGCCGTCCAGGCGCGACGGCGGCGGGAGCGGGAGCGACAGCTCGCGGACCTTTTTCGTCTCGCTGTCCACAAGGTAGAGCTTCTCCTGATGGCTGAAGAGCAGCCTGCGGTCGTCCTTCAGCCAGACGGGGTTGGAGCCGAACTCCGTGACCTGCTCGTAGACGCCGGTCTCGATGGTGTGGACGACGATGCCGCGGTACCGGGACTGACGCCCCGTCCACCCGGCCAGCCTGCCCCCGTCGGGCGACCATGAGAAGGCCCAGAAGTCGCCGAGGCGTGAGGCGCGCGGGTCGGGGAGGGGGCGCGGAGACTGCCCGCCCCACGGCGTCCCGGCCTCGACGACCCAGCAGGATTCGCCGTTGCGGTTGTAAGCGAGCCGCGCGCCGTCCGGCGACCAGAAGGGGTAGGCCACGCCGGCGGCCCCCTCGGTGAAGGTCAGTTGGCTGAGCCGCCCGCCGTCCGCGCCGACGGCCCAGGCTTCGTACCTCCCGCTGCGGTCGGAGTAGAAGACGATGCGCGTCCCGTCGGGCGACCAGCGCGGGTTGCGATCCTTGTAGACGTCGTCGGTCAGCTTCCGCGGCGGCTCCGCGCCGTCACGCCTTACGAGGTAGATGTCCTCCTGCTTCTCGCCCTGTGACGAGTAGACGAACCACTCGCCGTCCGGCGACAGGTCGGGCGCGGTCGCGTGCCTGGAGCCTTGCGTGACGGCGACGGGCGGCCCCGTCACGGCCTCCTTGTAGGGGTTGAAGGCGACCGTGTGGATGTTGGTGCTGCTGACCTGGTTGACGTAGGCGGCGCGCCGCCCGTCGCGCGAGAAGGCGACCTGTTGCGCGTACGGCGAGGGCGTGGTGAGGGGCTCGGGCTGACCCGTCACGCGCCCGGTCTGCTCGTCGACGGGGACGCGCCAGAGGTTCATGCTACCGCCGCGGTCGCTGGCGAAGTAGATGTGCCTGCCGTCGGGCGACCAGACCGGGTTCCAGTCGAAGGCTTCGTCGTCCGTGACCTGCACGGGGTCGCCGCCGCGCGCCGGAATCGTCCAGACGTCCCTCTGCCCGCCCCTGTGCTTGCCCCAGTAGGCGATGCGCGCGCCCGTCGGCGACCACTGCGGCTGCGCGGCGTCGCCCGTCTCCGCGTCGGTCAACTGGCGCTTCTCGCCCGTGGCGACGTCGACGACCCAGATGAAGCTCACGCCGGGACTGCGGACGTTCGGGTCGATGAACATCTCGGTCGAGAAGGCGACCTCGCGCCCGGCGGGCGACCACGCCGGGAAGTAGCCGAAGTCGGTCAGGCGTCGCGCCGACTCGCCCGTCGCGCCCATGATGAAGATGCCGCCCCCGTCGCGCTCGGAGCGGAAGGCTATCCGCTCGCCGTCGGGCGAGAAGGCGGGCTGCGTGTCGTCCGCGGGCGAGTTCTCCGTCAGGTTGCGCGGGTTGCGCCCGCCGACCCTCTGCCAGTAGATGTCCCAGTCGTCCGAAGGGCGTCCCGCGTAAACCAGAACCTTCCCGTCGGGCGAAAGGCTCGGGTGGAGCTCCTGCCCCGGCTGGTCTGTGAGCTGTGTGAAGTTGACGTTGGCGCGCGCCACCGCCGCCGCTTCAACCGCCCGCGGCGCGGCCGGACGCAGCGTCCGGTAGGCACCCGCCGACGCCGCGATGACGAGGAGTGACGAGAGGGCGAGCACGGTCGTGCGCCTGCGGGAGCCGCGCGCCGCCCGCGCGCGCGGCGCGGCCGCGTGCTCGCCCGAGACCGAGGGCGAGGAGTCGAGCCTGCGTTGCAGTCGCCTCAGCTCCGCGCGCAGGTCGGACGCGGTCTGGTAGCGCAGCTCGCGGTCTTTTTCGAGCGCCCTGAATAAGACGCGTTCCAGCTCGGGGGCGGTCTCCGCGTCCCGCAGGCCCGGCGGCGGCGGGTCGCGGTTGAGGATGGCGTCGAAGGTGGCGGCGTTGGTCTCGCCCCTGAAGGGGTGCTTCCCCGTCAGCAGCTCGTAGAGGACGAGGCCGAGGTTGAAGACGTCCGTGCGCTGGTCGACCTTCCGGCCGAGCGCCTGCTCCGGCGACATGTAGGCGACCGTGCCGACGACCGCGCCCGTCTCCGTCTGTCCGGCGAGCGAGGGGTCGCGCGCGTCGTCGTGCGACGTGCCGGGCTCGGTCAGTTTCGCGATGCCGAAGTCGAGCACCTTCACGTAACCGTCGGGCCTGAGCATGATGTTGTCGGGCTTGATGTCGCGGTGGACGATGCCCGCGGCGTGCGCGGCCGAGAGCGCCTCGGCGACCTGCGCGGCGACGTTCAGCGCCTCGTCGGTCTCCGGCCGCGCCCCGGCGATGAGGTCCCGGAGCGTGCGGCCTTCGACGTACTCGGCGGCGATGAAGTGCGAGCCGTCGGCGCGGCCGATGTCGTAGATGGTGACGATGTTCGGGTGGTTCAGGGCGGAGGCCGCGAGCGCCTCCAGCTCGAAGCGGCGGACGCGCCCCGCGTCCTGCGTAAACTCGGACGGCAGGAGTTTGAGCGCGACGCGGCGGCCGAGCCTTGAGTCGAGCGCGAGGTAGACTTCGCCCATCCCGCCCGCGCCGAGCGGCGCGAGTATCTGGTAGTGGCCGACGCGCCGCCCCGCCTCGCCGGCCAACTGACGCGCCTGCGCGCGCGCCGCCGACTCAAGCGCGTGCGACTCGATGAAGTCGCCGGCGCGTTCGTGCGCCGCGAGCAGCGACTCGACCTCGCGGCGCAGCTCCGCGTCGTCGGCGCAGGCCGCGTCGAGCAGCGCCGCGCGCTCCCCCGGCGCGGCCTCCAGCGCCGCCGCGAAGAGCCCGTCCACCTGTTTGAATCTCTCAGCGCGCATCAGCACCTTCCGCGTTCAGCTCGCGGTAGAGCCACGCCTTCGCCCTCGCCCACTCGCGCATCACCGTGACGCCCGAGATGTTCAGGTACTCCGCCGTCTCCTCGACCGAGAGCCCGCCGAAGAATCTCAGCTCGACTATCTTGCCCTTGCGCGGGTCGAGCTTCGCCAGCTCTTCGAGCGCCTCGTCGAGCGCGATGAGGTCTGCGTCGCGGTCGGCCGAGACGACCAGCGCCTCGTCGAGCGCGAGGTGTTGCGTCGGCGCGCCCGCGCCGGCGCGCGGGCGGCTGCGCGCGAAGTCGACGAGGATGCGCCGCATCAGTTGCGCGGAGACGCCGAAGAAGTGCGCGCGGTTCTCGAAGCGCGCGTCCTTCCATTTAATCAGACGGACGTAAGCCTCGTTGACGAGAGCGGAAGTTTGCAGCGTGTGGTCAGCGCGCTCGCGCCCCAGGTAGCCGCGCGCGAGGCGGTGCAGCTCGGCGTGGACGAGCGGCACCAGCCTTTCGAGGGCGGCTTCGTCGCCGCCGCCCCAGGCGGCCAGCAGTTCTGTCACGTCATGTGTCGGCGGGTCGGCCATAGGGAGACTTGTGTCGGGTCGCGGGGCGTCTTCGCGTGTCGGGAGACAAAATTTATCACACCGCGGCGACCGCCGCCTCAAACTCTCCCGCCTTCCGAAAAAAATTTGCCCCCGCGTGATAGCTTTCACGCCCCGCCGCCGCATTAATACGCGAGACAGCTCAGACGGCCGACACTTCCTCCGGCCTCCGGCGCTGCCCGCTTATTTATGACAGAAGGAGAAACGAACTTGCGAAACTACCTTTTAATGATCGTGAAGCATTTCAGACCGGCGCTGCTCGTCATGTTTGTCGCGCTCGTCGGGGCGCAGGCGTCGGGCGCGGGCGTCAACGGCGCGCCCCAGACCGCGCCGCCGCCGAAGGCCGGGCTGGCGACGGCCGCCGAGGCGAAACGCGCCTTGGCCGAACTCGGCACGAGGGATTTCGCCCGGGTCAGGGACGCCAGAATGCGCACCGCGTCGCTCCGCGCCGTGGCCGCTTTAAGGGCCGTCGCCAACAACACCTCAAGGGCGCGCGAGGCGACGCTCATCGCCCAGCTCGACCGCGCCATCCGGAATTTGAAGGCGCTGCCGCAACCCGCGGGCCTCGGTCTCCAGGAGTGCGACAAGAGCTACGAGA
>DASVSK010000898.1:0-4259 GCA_036388135.1 Pyrinomonadaceae bacterium
CCGCGGCGTCGGCCACTCGACCGGCGAGCACACGGGCGCGCGCGGCGGCGAGCAGGAGGACGCGCGACTCGCGCTCGACTTCCTGGCGGAGAGGCACCCCTCGCTGCCCGTCTTCCTCGCCGGCTTCTCCTTCGGCGCGCGGGTCGGCCTCGAAGTGGGCACGCTCGACGAGCGCGTCCGCTACCTCGTCGGCGTCGGCACGCCCGTCAGCATCCCCG
Organism: Pyrinomonadaceae bacterium; assembly: GCA_036388135.1. Taxonomy (GTDB): domain Bacteria; phylum Acidobacteriota; class Blastocatellia; order Pyrinomonadales; family Pyrinomonadaceae; genus QHXN01. Next base: position 219 of record DASVSK010000898.1, read on the forward strand.
AGCGCGAGTACGACTTCTCCTTCCTCGAAGACTGCCGCAAGCCGCTCCTCCTCGCCCACGGAGACCGCGACGAGTTCGGCTCCGTCCTGGACCTACGCGCCCTCGCCGCCCGCCTCCCCGAAGAGTCGCAAGTCCGCGTCGAAATCATCCCCGGCGCGGGCCACTTCTTCGACGACCAGCTCGAAGACCTCCGCCGCGCCGTCGCCGCGTGGGCCGCGGAGAGGCTGGGGTAAGTAAAAAGGCAGAACGGAGTGAAGGGCGAAGGGTGAAGGGTGACGAGTAAGCAGGTCTTACTCGTCACCCTTCACCCTTCACCGTTGACTGCCTTCCTACTTTTGGTTTGCTTCCGCCTCGGCGTAGAGGCGGTCGATGACGTCCTTGTACTTCTCGTCGACGACGCGGCGTTTGACCTTGAGCGTGGGGGTCAGCTCGCCGCCTTCGACGGTCAGCTCGCGCTCGATGAGGGCGACGCGCTTGACGCGCTCGAAGCGGGAGAGGTCTTCGGTGAGCGTGTCGACCTGGCGCTGGAGCAGGTCGACGACGCGCGGATGGCGGCAGAAGTCGGCCTCGGTCTTGCAGTCGAGCCCCTTGTGCTGGGCGTAGGCGCGGAGCGCCTCCCAGTCGGGGACGATGAGCGCGGCGGGGAATTTGCGCCCCGCGCCGACGAGCACGACCTGGTTGACGAAGCGCGACTGCTTGATGCGCTGCTCGACGGGCTGCGGCGCGACGTACTTGCCGCCCGAGGTCTTGAAGAGTTCCTTCTTGCGGTCGGTGATGCGGAGGTACCCTTCGGCGTCGAGCGCGCCGATGTCGCCGGTCTTGAACCAGCCGTCGTCTGTGAAGACCTCGCGCGTCGCGTCGGGCTTGTTGTAGTAGCCGCGCATGACGTTGGGGCCGCGAGTCTCGATCTCGCCGTCGGGGGCGGTGCGCACCTCGACGTGGCGGATGGGGCGGCCCACCGTCCCGACGCGGTTGTCGCCGGCCGCGTTGACGGTGATGACGGGCGAGGTCTCGGTCAGCCCGTACCCCTGTACGATGGGGAGCCCCGCGCCGTAGAAGATGAGCCCCAGCTCCTCGGGGAGCGCCGCGCCGCCCGAGAGGAAGAGGCGTATGCGCCCGCCCGTCGCCTCGCGCCACTTCGAGAAGACGACGCGCGACGCGGCCCCGTGTTGCAGCCTGAGGAGCGCGCCCGCCGGGCGCTTCCAGACGGAAGCGTGCGCCCGACGCTTGCCCACGCCGACCGCCCACATCAGCAGCGCCGTCTTGAAGCGCCCGCCCTCGGCCGCCTTGTCCTTGATGCGCGCGTATATCTTCTCGAAGAGGCGCGGGACGGCGACGACGAGCGTGGGGCGCACCTCGCGCATGTTGTCGCCGATGCGCTCCAGCGACTCGGCGAAGAAGACCTTCGCGCCGTGGTGCAGGTACATGTACATCGCGCCGCGCTCGAAGACGTGCGAGAGCGGCAGGACGGAGAGCACCACGTCGTCGGGCGTGAAGGCGAGCCGCTCGGAGGTGTCGACGAGGTTCGAGACGACGTTCGCGTGCGTGAGCATCACGCCCTTCGGCTCGCCCGTCGTCCCCGACGTGTAGATGATGGTCGTCAGGTCTTCCGCGCCGACCGCGTCCGCCAGCTCGTCCGCGAGCCCCGGCTTGTCCGCTTCGAGCTGCGCGCCGCGCGCCTCCAGGTCGGCGAGCGTCAGCACGCCCGCGGGGCCGCCGCCCCCGGTCATGAGGACGATGGTCGAGAGCGCGGCGCAGTCACCCAGCGCCGCGCTCACGCGCTCGTAGGTGGCCGCGTCCTGCACGAAGAGGAGGAGCGAGCCCGAGTCCTCCATGATGTAGCAGGCCTGCTGCGGCGCGAGCGTCGGGTAGATTGGGACGTTGACGACGCCGGCGAACTGGCAGCCGAAGTCGGCGACGACCCACTCGGGCGAGCTGTCGGAGAGGATGGCCGCGTGGTCGCCGCGCCGGAGTCCGAGCGCGTGGAGCCCGAGCGCGACCCGCCGGACGCGCCGCGCCAGTTCCTCGGAAGAGATGGAGTGCCACGCGCCGTCGCGCTTGTAATTGAGCGCGTCGGGGCGTGCCTTGAGGTGCACGGCGCTGCGGAAGACCTCGACGACGGTCGCGGGCGCGCGCCCCTGCCGCGCCTCGCCCCGCTCGGCGCGGGTCTCGCCCACGGCCTCCGCGGCCAGCCCGGTGGTTTCCGTCTTCACGCGCTCACACCCCCGAGGAAGATGTCGAGGACTTCGTCGGCCATCGGCGCGAGCTTGTAGCGGCGCTTCGACAGAATCCAGTTGGTCGCCATCTCGTCGAGCGCGCCGAAGATGACCTTGGCGACGAGCTTCGCCTTGAGACTCCGGCGGAACAGTCCCGCGGCCTGCCCCTCCTCGAAGACCTCGCGGATGAGGCCGAGGTACTCGGCGAGCCCCGCGGCCGAGAACTCCTCCATGAACTTGGTCGTCCCGCGCAGCTCGACCTGGAAGACGATGGCGAGGTCGCGGTCCGCGCCGAGGCGTTCGAGGTGCTGGCGGGCGATGCGGCGGAGCTTCTCGCGCGGGTCGGCGATCTTCGCCAGCTCCTCGCGCCCCTCGCGCACGGCGTCGCTCGTGTTGCGCTCGAAGATGGAGCGGAGTATCTCCTCCTTGCTCTTGAAGTAGAGGTAGACGGTGCCGTCGGCGACGCCGGCCTCGCGCGCGACGTCGGCGACCTTCGAGTTGAAGTAGCCGCTGCGCGCGAAGACCTTGGTGGCGGCGCGCATGATGGCCTCGCGCTTGTCGCCGGGGGCGGCGGCGCGCGCCGACTGCGGGGTCAGGGGACGGGCTGTACGCATCGGGTTCAAGACTCTCCGTGCCGGTCTCGGGCTGGGTTACTGAATGGCTGTTCATTCAGCCGGGTCGCCCCTAGCCTAACGCCCGGCCCTCCGGGAAGTCAAAAGTTAAAAGGCGAAAGGAGGTGGCGGGCGGCGGGGAGGCAGGTTTTACCCGCCGCCCGCCGCCCGTCATCTCCTTTCCCGCCCCCTGCCTTCCGCCCTCTAACTTTCGGCCCCGTCAGCGCCGCGCCCCGGCCTCCTCTGCTTCGCCCTCGTCGGCCTCCAGAAGGTCGCCGCGCCGGTCGAGTCGGGGCGAGTCGCCGCGCAGGTTGACGTCGCGCTGCGGGAAGGGGATTTCGATGCCCTCCTCTTTGAAGAGGCGGTGGATGTTGTACCTGATCTCGCTCTTGATGGAGGGGTGGCGGCGCGGCCTGTCCGTCCAGACGAGGAGGCGGAAGTCGAGGGAGGAGTCGCCGAACTCCATGAACTGCACGCCGGGCTTCGGCTCTTCCAGGAGGAACTGGACGCCCTCGGCGGCGCGCAGGAGCGTGCGCGTGACGTGCGCGGGGTCTGCGTCGTAGGAGACGCCGACGGGGATGGAGAGGCGCGTGCGGCGCTCGCGGTAAGACCAGTTGAGGAAGGTCTGGTTGACGATCTTCGAGTTGGGGACGACCGAGGCGACGTTGTCGTTGGTCATCACGATGGTCGAGCGCAGGTTGATGCTGCGCACGCGCCCCTCGGTGAGCTTGCTGTCGGGGCCGGTGATGGTGATGTAGTCGCCGACGCGCACGGGGCGCTCGAAGAGGATGATGAAGCCCGAGGCGATGTCGCCCGCGATGAACTGGAGGCCGAAGCCGATGCCGATGGAGAGCGCGGTGAAGGCGACGGCGAGCGAGGTGAGGTCGGCCGAGATGGCGATGCGCAGCGCGATCATGGCGCCGACGGCGATGACGAAGTAGTGGACGAGCCGGAGGATGGTGAACTGCACGCCGGGGTCGAGGTGCTTGTGGTGCGCCATCCGCGCCTCGATGAACCGGCGCAGGTAGCGCGAGAAGAGCGCGGCGGCGAGCAGGGCGAGCAGCCCGAGCGTCAGCGTGGCGACGGAGAAGGGGAAGTTGCCCACCGTCCACGTGTAGTTGGCGTAGCGGCGCAGCGGCTCGCTCAGACGCCAGAGCCGCTGGAGGATGTTCTCCTCCTGCCACAGCCACGCCGCCCACGCCGCCGCCGCACAC
>DASVSK010000899.1:0-2465 GCA_036388135.1 Pyrinomonadaceae bacterium
CCGGGGACATCAACTGGGACGGCCTGCGCCACGACACCTTCGACCCCTACTACCGCAGCCCCTTCGGCGCGGTCGAGGCCGGCTCGCAGGTGACGCTCCGCTTCCGCACGTCGCACCTCGACGTCGACGGCGTCAACGTCCGCGTCTACACCTACGACGCCGCGACCGGCGCGACCGCCGGCCCCGTCGACCACCCGATGTCGTTCTTCGAGAACCGCGCCGAGAACGGCACCGAGTACGACGTCTGGGCCCTGTCGCTCCAGACGCCCGCGGCCGCCTCCGTGCTCTACTACAAGTTCCGCGTCACTGACCAGGGCGACGAGGACTTCTACAGCGACTCTTACACGAACGACCACGACAACCTGAACCAGGGCGGGGACGGCGCGGCCTCCGACGCCGAGCCCTTCGCGGCCTTCCAGCTCACGGCCTACGCGCCGGGCTTCCAGACGCCGGCCTGGCTGCGCGCCGCCAACGTCTACCAGATTTTCCCCGACCGCTTCCGCAACGGCGACCCGTCGAACGACTACTGCCGGCCGGGCTCGACCTCCGGCTGCCCCACGTTCTACGGCGACCAGACGCCGCTCCTGCGCGAGCCCTGGAACACGGCCATCGGCGACCCGCGCCAGCCCGGCCCCTACCAGAATCAGTACGGCACGCAGTTCTTCGGCGGCGACCTCAAGGGCATCGAGCTGAAGCTCGACTACCTGCAATCGCTCGGCGTCGACACGATCTATCTCAACCCCATCTTCAAGGCGCGCTCTAACCACCGCTACGACACGGACGACTTCCTCGAAGTCGACCCGGCGCTCGGCGGCGACGCCGCGCTGGCCTCGCTCGCCTCGGAGGCCGAGCGGCGCGGCATGCGTCTCATCTTCGACGGCGTCTTCAACCACTCGTCGTCCGACAGCGTCTACTTCGACCGCTACCACCGCTACGCCTCGGACGGCGCGTGCGAGTCCGTCTCCTCGCCCTACCGCGGCTGGTACAACTTCTTCAACTCGAACACCCCCTGCACCTACACGGACTACGAGAGCTGGTTCGGCTTCGACAGCCTCCCGGTCTTCAACGAGAGCGCGGGCGTGCGCGACTTCTTCTACCGCGCGCCGGCCGACAACGTGACCAAGCACTGGTACGAGCGCGGCGCGGCGGGCTGGCGTTTCGACGTCGCCAACGAGATCAGTCACAACTGGTGGCACGAGTACCGGCCGTACGCGAAGGGCTACAAGGCGGACGGGCCGCTCGTCGGCGAAATCTGGGAGGACGCGAGCCAGTATCTAGCGGGCGACCAGCTCGACTCGGTGATGAACTACCGCTTCCGCAAGAACGTCCTCGGCTTCGCGCGCGGCGCGGGCTGGAGCGACAACGACAACTTCGGCGGCAACCAGATCATCCCGCTCACGCCCAGCCAGTTCGACCGCGCGCTGCGCTCGGTGCGCGAGGACTACCCGGCGCAGGCCACCGCGGCGATGCTCAACCTGCTCGACTCGCACGACACCAACCGCTCGCTCTACGTCCTGACGGTGCTCGGCGACGACGGCGTCACCGAGGCGAAGCAGCGGCTCAAGCTCTCGGCGCTCTTCCAGTTCACCTACCCCGGCGCGCCGATGGTCTACTACGGCGACGAGGGCGCGCTCGACTCGCCCTCGCTCGGCTCCGGCGTGAACGGCCCCGAGGACGACCCGTACAACCGCGCGCCCTTCCCCTGGGAAGACGAGGCGGGCGACCCCGGCGTCTACGGCCCGGCCGACGCGGGCGTGCGCGACTTCTACACGCGGCTTGGGCACATGCGTAAGCAGTTCGCGGCGCTGCGCGAGGGCTCGTTCGAGACGCTGCTGACGGGCGACACCACGCCGTCGGCCTCCGACGACAACACCTACGCCTTCGCGCGCGTGAGCGGGGCGGAGAGGGCGGTCGTCGCGCTCAACAACGGCGCGGGCCCCAACACGGCGAGCGTCCCCGTCGCCGCGCACTTCGCCGACGGCGCTTCGCTCGTCGACGTGCTCACCGGCACGGCCTACACGGTCGGCGGCGGCCACGTCGCGGTCACGCTCGCGCCGCGCACGGGCGTCGTGCTGCTGCCCGCGCCCGCGGCCGTGGACACGGCCGCGCCGGCCGCGGACATCACGGTCAGCCCCGCGCCCAACGCGAACGGCTGGCACAACGCGACGCCCGTCACGGTCAACCTGGGCGCGACCGACGCGGGCAGCGGCGTCAGGGAGCTGCGCTACTGGGTCGGCGTCGGCGTGCCCGTCGTCGTCGCGGGCCCGACCGCGAGCTTCCAGATCAGCCAGCAGGGCGTCTACACCGTCTTCCTGCGCGCCATCGACAACGCCGGGAACGCGAGTGCGCTCGCGAGCCTCGTCGTCAACATCGACACGACCGCCCCGTCCCTGTCGGCCTTGACGGCGAGCCCGTCCGTGCTCGCCTCGCCGGATCAGACGATGCGCGACGTGCTCATAGGCTAC
>DASVSK010000900.1:0-3947 GCA_036388135.1 Pyrinomonadaceae bacterium
CATAGGTGCGGGGCGCAGCTTAGCGCCGACCGAGCGCCCGGCGCAAGGTTTCACCCCGGGAGAGAACTGTTCCTTGCGGTGCAATAAGCCGCACGCTGAACTTCACCCCAGCCCTCAAACGTCGCGCACACTTCACCCGGACGCGGGCGCGTGAGTCCGTTTATTCCGAACGAGCGGGGACAGGTCTACTCAGGATGTCGAGCGAGCAGAACAGAGAAGAGTTGCGGGAGTCGAAGGCGGGCGCGGCGCTGCCGCTGGTCGCCATCGTCGGGCGGCCGAACGTCGGCAAGTCTACGCTCTTCAACCGGCTGGTGGGCGAGCGGCGCTCCATCGTCGGCGACGAGCCGGGCATCACGCGCGACCGCATCTACGGCGAGTCGGAGTGGGCGGGCCGCCGCTTCTCGCTCGTCGACACGGGCGGCATCGTGCCCGACGAGACGGCCGTCATCCCCGCCCACATCTTCCGCCAGGCCGAGTTCGCCATCACCGAGGCGGTCGCGCTGCTGTGGGTCGTCGACGCGCGCGCGGGCGCGACGCCCCTGGACGAGGAGCTGGCGCGGCTGCTGCGCTCGACGCACAAGACCGTGCTCGTCGCGGCCAACAAGGTGGACGCCGCGAAGCTAGAGGCGCTGGCCGGCGAGTTCCACCGCTTCGGCTTCGACGACGTGCTCCCCATCTCGGCCGAGAACTCGGACGGCGTGGCCGAGCTGCTCGACGCGCTCGTCGAGCGGCTGCCGCCGGCCGAGGCGGCGGGCGACGACGAAGGGGCGGAGGGCGAGCCGAGGGAGCTGCGGCTCGCCATCGTCGGGCGGCCGAACGTGGGGAAGTCTTCGCTGCTCAACCGGCTCGTCGGCGACGAGCGCGTCATCGTCTCGCCCGTGGCCGGGACGACGCGCGACGCCGTCGACACCGTCCTCGAAGCCGAGGGGCGCACCTTCCGGCTCGTCGACACGGCGGGCATCCGCCGCAAGGGCAAGACCGAGGAGATGGCCGAAAAGCTCTCGGTGCTGATGGCGCGCCGGAGTCTGGAGAGGGCCGACGTCGCGGTCGTCGTCGTCGACGCGGTCGAGGGCGTCACCGCGCTCGACGCCAACATCGCGGGCTACGCGCTCGACGCCGGCTGCTCCATCATCCTCGCCGTCAACAAGTGGGACGCCGTCCCCGAGAAGGACAACCACAGCGTCTCGGTCTTCGAGCGCGACCTGCGCTTCAAGATGAAGTTCCTCGAATGGGCCCCCGTGATGACCGTCTCGGCGCTCGCCGGGCAGCGCGTCGACCGCCTGCTCCCGCTCGCGCTGCGCGCCAACGAGGCGCGCAACCGCCGCGTCCCGACCTCGCAGCTCAACGCCTTCTACGAGCGCGTGATGGCGTCGGGGCGCGCGCCGACCACGCCCGCGCCCGTCAAGGGCGGGCAGTCGCGGCTCCACGTCCAGTACCTCACGCAGGTCGGCGTCCGCCCCCCGACCTTCATCGTCTTCACCTCGGGCGGGCGGGGGGGGCTCCACTTCTCCTTCGAGCGGTTCCTGCAAAACCGCCTGCGCGAGGAGTTCGACTTCTTCGCCACCCCGCTCCGCATCGTCGAGCGCCACAAGAAGAAGGGCTGACGCGCCCATGCCGGACGACAGCGAACGACCGACGGCCGCCGACGTCGGGCGCGACGCGCCCGGCGCGGAGCTCGAACGCCTGCGCGCGCTCGTCGAATACTTCGGCGAGGCCAACGAGCAGCTTGAGACGGTCAACCGCATCGTCGCCGCCGTCAACACCGGGCGCAGCATCGAGGAGGTCTTCGAGCTGGCGAGCGAGCAGGTGCGCGCGCTCGTCCCCTTCGACCGCGCCTCGCTCGCGCTGTGCGAGGAGGACGGCGAGACCCTGCGCGTCTACGCGCTGACGGGCGAGCGCGCGGGCTCGCTCGCGGTCGGCGCGCGCGGGCCGCTGAAGGGGTCCGTGACGGAGCTGGCCCTGACGGAGCGCCGCACGGTCGTCATCCCCGAGCTGAGCGGGGAGCGGCGCTTCAACGTCTACGCGGACCTGCGGCGCGAGGGCTTCCGCTCGGCCGTCTGCCTGCCGCTCTTCTCGATGCGGCGCGCGGTCGGGAGCCTCAACCTGACGAGCCGCACTTCGGACGCCTACCGCCGCGGGCATCTGATCGCGCTGGAGCGGCTCGCCGCCCCGCTCGCCATCGCCATCGAGAAGACGCAGCTCCTCGAAGAGAGCTGGGAGCGCAACGAGGAGCTGCGCGGCCTCTTCGAGATCACGCGCACCTTCTCGACCCTCTCCGACACCGCGGACGTCTCGGGACGCCTCGCCAACGCCATCTGCAAACTCGCCGGGGCCGAGATGTGCCTCATCGCCACCTACGACCGGCGCACGGGCGTCGTCCGCGCGCAGTCCCCGGGCTGCAACACGCCGCCGGGGCTGGTCGAGGAGTTCCACTTCAAGTTGGAGAGGGGGAACCGCGACGCGCCGCTCTACCTGACCGGCGAGTCGTTCGTCTCGAACGAGCCGACGTCGGACGCGCGCCTGAACCGCGACTTCGCCGAGCGCTGGGGCGTGCGCTCCGTCCTGAGCGTGCCGCTCAAGATAAAGCGCGAGCTGATCGGCTTCATCTACGTCGCCAACCGCGCGGGCGGCTTCTCGGAGCGCGAGCTGCGGCTGCTCGAAATCCTCGCCGCGCAGGCCGCCGAGACCATCGTCAACGCGCGGCTGTTCGCCACCATCCAGGCGCAGGCCGAGCGCGAGGCCGTCGTCAACCGCCTGCTGCTCTCGCTCCAGCGCGGGTCGGAGCCGCACGAGAAGGTGCGCGCCGTCATCGAGCGCGTCGGCGAAGTGCTCGGCCTCGACCGCTGCGTCGCGGTGCTGTTCGCCGACGACGAGCACGAAGACTACTACGACGAGTGGTGCGCCGAAGGCGTCGAGCCCGTCACCGACTGGCCCGAGGTGCGCGAGCGCTCGCCCGTGCGCTACGCCCTGCACACCTCGCGCCGCCCGCTCGTCGCCGCGGACGTCGGCGCGCACCCGCTCGCCGCGGGGCTCGGCGAACTAATAGAGCGGACGTGCCTGCGGAGTCTGGTCGTCGCCCCCGTCATGCACCTGGGGCGCGTCATCGGCTCCATCAGCGGCCACCAGACGCGCGCGCGCCGCGACTGGAGCGAGGACGACGTCGACCTCCTCGTCGCCGTCGCCACGCACGTCGGCGCGACGCTTGAGAACGCGCGGCTCATCGCCGAGCTGCGCGAGGCCAACCGGCTCAAAGACCAGTTCCTCGCCACGCTCTCGCACGAGCTGCGCACGCCCCTGACGGCCATCAACGGCTGGGTCGAGATGCTCTCCGAGCGCGGGGCGCTCCCGCCCGACGGCGACCTCGCCGACGGCTTCCGCGCCATCAGCTCGTCGGCCACCTCGCTCACGCAGCTCATCAACGACCTGCTCGACCTCTCGCGCATACAGCGCGGCGTGCTCCGCCTCCAGCGCGACCTGCTCGACGTCAACGAGCTGGTGCGGACGGCCGAGCGCACGGTGCGCCAGACGGCGCTCGCGCGCAAGGTGGAGCTGCGGCTTGAGCTGGCCGAACGCCTGCCGCCGACCGTCGCCGACGGGCAGCGCATCCAGCAGATACTCTGGAACCTGCTCTCGAACTCCATCAAGTTCACGCCGAAGGGCGGGCGCGTCGTCCTCCGCACGCGCCTCGCCGACCGCGCCGAGGCGGCGGACGCCCCCGGCGGCGACGACGACGGCGTCGGCGTCGGCGAGGCGGCGCGCCGACGCTGGGTCGAGATAGAGGTGGAGGACACGGGGCAGGGCATCCCCCCCGAGTTCATGCCGCACATCTGGGAGCGCTTCCGGCAGGCCGACTCGACGGCCACGCGGCGGCATGGGGGCTTAGGCATCGGCCTCTCGCTCGTCAAAGAGCTGGTCGAGGCGCACGGCGGCCGGATAGAGGCCGCGAG
>DASVSK010000901.1:0-5304 GCA_036388135.1 Pyrinomonadaceae bacterium
GCAGGACTACCGCCTGCGCGTGCAGCAGGCCGAGGCCGCGCTCCAGCAGGCGCGCGCGCGTCTGGGCTTGCAGCCGCAGGGCGACGACGACCGCTTCGACCCCGAGGTGACGGGCACCGTGCGGCAGGCGCGCGCCGTGCTCGAAGAGGCGCGGCAGAACCGCGCGCGCGTCGCGTCGCTCGTCGAGTCGGGCGTCGTCGCGCGCGCCGAGTACGAGTCGGCCGACGCCGCCTTCAAGGTCGCGCAGGGGCGTTACCAGGACGCCGTCGAGGAGATACGCAACCGGCAGGCGCTGCTCTCGCAGCGGCGGACGGAGCTGTCGCTCGCGCGACAGGCGCTCGCCGACACCGTGGTCGTCGCGCCCTTCGACGGGCTGGTGCAGGAGAAGCACGCTTCGGTGGGCGAGTACCTCGGCGCGGCCGCGCCGGTCGTGACGGTCGTCCGCGTCAACCCGCTGCGCTTCCGCGGCGAGGTGCCCGAGCGCGACGCCGCCGCGGTGCGCGCCGGTCAGAGCGTCCGCGTCACGGTCGAGGGCGGCCGCGGCCTCTACGCGGGCCGCATCGTGCGCCTGAGCCCGACCATCAACCAGCAGAACCGCGTGCTCGTCGTCGAGGCCGAGATTGCCAACCCGGGGGCCCTGCGCCCGGGCGGCTTCGCGCGCGCCGAGATAGTCACCAACAGCGGCGACGTGGCGGTCACCGTGCCCGCCAGCGCCGTCGTCACCTTCGCCGGCATCGAGAAGGTCATCACGGTCGAGAACGGCAAGGCGAAGGAGAAGGCCATCACGACGGGCCGCCGCGCCGACGCCTGGACGGAAGTGCTCTCAGGCATCAACGTCGGCGAGTCCGTGGTGCTCGACCCCGGCAACCTCCAATCGGGACAGCCCGTCAACGTGGTGGAGTGAGGAAGTAGACAGTAGACAGTAGTCAGTAGTCAGTAGCGCTCCGCGACGCGGTCGCTGACGCTGACTCCCTGACGTTCCGACTCCGAAGGCTTTTCTACTGACTACTGACTACTGACTACTGCTTTTCGTCATGCGAAAGCGCGCCGAGTATTACGTGAGGCGACTCGTCCTGGCCGCGTTGGTCGTTCAGTCGATCAGCGCCGGCGGGACGGGCGCGGGCGTCAGCGCGCAGAACGCACAGCCGCAGGCCGCCGACGCGTACGCCGAACGCCTGCGCGCGTTCGAGGAGTTCGTCGCCGCGGGGATGAAGCGCGACCGCATCCCCGGCATGACCATCGGCTTCTCCAAAGACGACTACACCTGGGTCAGGGGCTTCGGCTACGCCGACCTCGAAAACAAGGTGCCCGCCGCCGCCGAGAGCGTCTACCGCCTCGCCTCCATCACCAAGTCCCTGACGGGCGAGGCCGTCGTCCAGCTCGCCGAGCGCGGTAAGCTCGACCTCGACGCCGAGATACAGACTTACGTCCCCGACTACCCGAAGCAGCCGTGGCCCGTGACGGTGCGCCACCTCCTGACGCACACGGGCGGCGGGCAGACCGGCTCCGGCGTCGGGCCCGAGCGCGTGACGACGAAGGAGGTGGTGGCGCGCGTCTCGAAGCACCCCATCAAGTACGAGCCGGGGACGCGCTACGACTACCAGACGAGCGGCTACAACCTGCTCGGCGCGGCCGTCGAGAACGTCTCGGGGCAGACCTTCGAGGCTTACCTGCGCGAGAACCTGATGCTGCCCGCGGGCATGCGCGACACGCGCCTGGACGACGTTCGCTCGCTCGTCCCGAACCGCGTGCGCGGCTACGACCTCGCCGACGGCGATGTGAAGAACGCGCCCTTCATCGACGTCAGCTCGCGCTTCGGCGGCGGCGGCCTGTCGGGCACGGTGCCCGACCTCCTGCGCTGGGCGCGCGCCGCCGTCGCGGGGAAGATAGTTTCGCCTAAATGGGTCGAGACCATGCTCGAACCCTTCGCGTCGAAGTCGGGGCGCTACACGGGGCTCGGCGACGGCGAGGTCTACTACGCGCTCGGCTGGATGGTGCAGCCCGTCAACGGCAGCTTCGCGCTCCGCGCCGAGGGCAGCCAGAACGGGACGGACACCGTGCTGATGTACTTCCCGCGGAAGCGCCTCGCCGTCGCCGCGGCCTGCAACCTCCAACACGCGCCGACGCGCCGCTACGTCCGCCGCCTCTACGAGCTGCTCACGGGCGACGTGTGGGAGGCGAAGGTCTTCACGCGCGAGAGGCTCGACGCCCCGGCCGCGCTCGCGCTGGCCGGCGCGTACAACTACGGCGCGCTCTACTTCGAGCAGCACGGGCGGCCGCTCACCGAAGACCCGAAGGAGCTGGCCGACGCCTTCGCCTTCTTCAACCCGGCCACGTCGCGCGAGGCCGCGCGGGCCGACTTCGCGGGCGTCTCGAAGCGCATACGCGACGCGCGCCACCCCGCGGGCGGCCTCCACCTCGTCAAGCTCGGCTCGTACGCGGCCGCGAGGCTCGCGCAGAAGAACGGGGCCGGCGGGCTCGGCAGGTATCACAGGGGCGGCGCGATTCCTTTCTTCGCCGACTACGTGCGCCTCTACAAGTCCGACCCGTCGGTGCCGAAGGCGCTGCGCTTCACGCCCGAGGTCGAGAAGCTCGTCGCGCGCTGGGACTCGGACTGGGCGCGGACGTGGAACGACTACACGCGCGCGCTCTCGATAGCGCCCGACACGGACTTCGACGCGGTCGGCGCGCGCCTGCGCGGGGAGTTCGCGGGCGCGGAGGTCTACCCGGACTTCAAGGGCGACATCCAGCCGATACAGCAGGGGCTCCCCGCTCTCAAGGCGGCCAAGCTCGGCGTCGACCTCTACCCGCACTCGGACGAGATGCTCTTCAACTGGGGCTTCTTCATCGTCCTCTCGGAGCTTTCGCCCGAGGGGCGCGCCGCGCTCAAACGTGTGGCGGGCGACTACGAGCGCCCGCTGGTCTACTTCCGCCGCGCCCACGACCTGAACCCCGGCGGCGTGATACGCGCCGGGACTTTCCTCGACATCGGCGGGCGCTGGCTCGCGCGCCCGCAACTGGCCGACGCCGGGGTCGAGCTGGTCGGCGCGGGCGTCGCGCTCCACCCGAAGGACGCGGCGCTGCGCGAGCTGCTCGGCGACTTCCTCGCGCGCAAGGGGCGTCCGGACGCGGCGGCCGAGAGTTACAGGCTGGCGCACGCGCTCGACCCGGCCGTGGGCAAGGGCGCGTCGGCCGACGAGTACGTCGCGGGGAGGCTGAAGGCGGCGGCCGGGCAGAAGAAGAACTGAGGCAATGCAGAAGCTCGCGGAAATTTGTATCAAGCGCCCCGTCTTCGCGGCGATGATCGTGCTGTCGCTGGTCGTCGTCGGCGCGGCGAGTTACTTCCGGCTGGGCGTCGACCGCTTCCCGTCGGTCGACCTGCCGACGGTGAGCGTGCGCACGTCCCTGCCCGGCGCGTCGGCCGAGGAGGTCGAGACGCTCATCTCGCAGCCCATCGAGGAGGTCGTCAACACCGTCGACGGCATCGACGAGCTGCGCTCGGTCTCGGGGCCGGGCACCTCGTTCGTCATCGCCACCTTCAAGCTCGACCGCAACCTCGAGACGGCGGCGCAGGACGTGCGCGACCGCGTCGCCACCGTCATCAACCGCCTGCCCGAGGAGGCGCGCGAGCGCCCGCCCGTCGTCCAGAAGTTCAACAACGACAGCTCGCCCGTCATCACCATCGCGCTCACGGGCGAGCGCTCCCTGCGCGAGCTGAGCGAGCTGGGCGACAAGATAGTCCGGCCGCAGTTCGAGCGCGTCGGCGGGGTCGGCGCGGTGACCATCGTCGGCGCGCTCGACCGCGCCATCAGCGTCTGGGTCGACGCCGACCGGCTCGAAGCCTACCAGCTCCCCATCACCGCCGTGCAGACGGCGCTCGCGCGGCAGAACGCCGACATCCCCGGCGGCAACGTCACGACGGGGCGCGAGGAGCTGACGCTGCGCACGATGGGGCGCTACACCGACCCGCGCGGCTTCAACGACCTCGTCGTCGCCAACATCGGCGGCTCGGCCGTCCGCCTGCGCGACGTCGGCCGCGTCGAGGACGGCACGAAGGAGCAGCGCTCGCTCGCGCGGCTGAACGGCGTGCCGACCGTCACGCTCCAGGTGCAGCGGCAGTCGGGCGCGAACACCATCGAGGTCATCCGCGGCGTCAAGCAGGCGCTTGAGCGCGTCTCGGCGCAGCTCCCGTCGGACGTCAGGCTCGAAATCATCCGCGACCAGTCGCGCTACATCGAGGCGGCGCTGCACGAGATAACCGTCCACCTCGTGCTGGGGAGCATCCTCGCCTCGCTCGTCGTGCTGCTCTTCATGCGCTCGTGGCGGTCGACGCTCATCGCGGCCGTCGCCATCCCGGCCTCGGTCGTCTCGACCTTCGCCATGATGCGCGCGCTCGACTTCACCCTCAACAGCGTGACGATGCTCGCGCTCGTCCTGATGGTCGGCGTGGTCATCGACGACGCCATCGTCGTGCTTGAGAACATCTTCCGCTTCGTCGAGGAGAAGCGGATGTCGGCGACGGAGGCGGCGCGCGAGGCGACGGCCGACATCGGCCTCGCCGTGCTGGCGACGACGCTGTCGCTCGTCGTCATCTTCCTGCCGGTCTCGTTCATGTCCTCCATCTCGGGGCGCTTCCTCTACCAGTTCGGCATCACGGCGGCGGTCGCCATCATGGTGAGCCTGCTCGTCTCGTTCACGCTGACGCCGATGATGTCCTCGCGCCTGCTGAGCGCGAAGGACGCGGCGGGCAGCCACGGCGGCGGCGGGCACGGCGACCACGAACGCGGCGGCTTAACGGGCTCGCGCGGCGGCTTCTACGGCTACATCGACCGCGGCTACACGCGCCTGCTCACGCTCTCGATGCGGCACCGGCTGGCGGTGTCGGTGCTGGCGGTGGCGGTCGTAGCGTCGAGCGTGCCGCTCTACCGCGCCGTCAAGCAGGAGTTCATCCCGTCGAACGTCGACGAGGCGGAGTTCGAGGTCTCTGTGACCGCGCCCGAGGGGACGAACCTCGCGTCGATGAACGAGACGTTGCAGGCCATCGAGCAGGACGTGCGGCGCGCGCCGGGCGTGCGGCTCGTGCTCGCCACGGCGGGCGGCGGCTTCCTCGGCGGCGTCGGGCAGGGCGAGATGTACGTCCGCATCGCGCCGCACGAGGAGCGCACGCTCTCCTTCACGCGCGTCTGGGACGAGACGCTCAAGGGCAACCCGCTCGCGGCCTTCCGCGGCAACTACACGCAGCAGGACGTGATGCAGGAGGTGCGCCGCCGCCTGCGCAAGTACGCGCCCATGCGAGCCGGCGTG
>DASVSK010000902.1:0-3009 GCA_036388135.1 Pyrinomonadaceae bacterium
ATGGGAAAGCAATATGAGGCGGACGGGGGGCAAATTTGGATCAGTGCCTTAGCGAAGGGAGTGATGGAGAAGTCGAGTCCGATAATCCCAATGTAAAGCAAATGGTATGGGAGCATACCCGACATAAAGCCAGTTGCTATCACAACATCCTGTGAAAGGGGGCTCGATTCGAGCCCCCTTTTCATTATCACGTCTTCTAATGTTCATTATGGTTTTGGGGCTCAAACTTGACCCATATCGGGCCCTGTGTTGAATCCGGGTATGCGATGGGCCGTCTGACGAGTGAATCTCTCATCGGGCGGGCGCGCGGCTTCGGCCGCGGGTGCTAAGCCGTCTCCCCGATAGGGACTCGCGCGAAGATGGTCGTGCCTTCACCCGGCGCGCTCTCGATCTCCAGCGTGCCCCCGACCTGCGCCGCCCGCTCATTCATACTCAGTAACCCCATCCCCCGCTCGCCGTCCACCGCCCTCCCAGGCTCGAACCCCCTGCCATCGTCGCCGACGATCAGCAAGACATGGCCATCGATCCGTTCGAGCAGCACCTCGGCGCGGTTGGCCTGCGCGTGCTTGTGGAGGTTGTTGAGCGCCTCCTGCAGGATGCGGTAGAGGTTCGTCTCCACCTCGGGCTTCGGCCGCGGGCCGTCGAGCCCCACGGCCCTGAATTCGGCCGGTATCCTGTAATGCCTTGACCACTCCCGGGTGAAGTTATCGGCCGCCGCCGCCAGCCCCAGTTGGTCGAGCGCGGCCGGCCTCAGCTCCCACGCGATGAAGTCCACCGTACTCTCCACGCGCTTGGCGATCTCCTGAGTGCGCCCGAGCCTCTCTTGCTTCTCCGCCCGCGGCGCCGACTCGTCCCCGAGCGCGCTGATGCTGAGCCGCAGGGCCGTCAGCAGCTGCCCCAGGTCGTCGTGCAGGTCGCGGGCGATCCTGCGGCGCTCTATCTCCTGCGTTTCGATGATGCGGTGCAGCAGCCCCTTGACCTGCTCTTCGGCCGCCCGCCGCTCTTTGACTTCTGTCAACAGCGCCCCGGCCAATTCCTGTAACTCCGCCGTGCGCTCCTCGACCCGCCGCTCCAGCCCGTCGTGCGCGCGGCGCAGCTCCTCCTCGATTCGCCGGCGCTCGGTGAGGTCGCGCGCGACCTTGACGTAGCCGGTCGGCTCGCCGCCGGAGCGCAGCGGCGTCAGCACCCCGCTCACGTAGAAGCGCTCGCCGCGCTTGCTGACGTGCCACCGCTCGTCCCCGGCTCGGCCGTCCTCGAGCGCCCGCCTCATCTCTTCAGCGTGCGCGCCCCTCTCGCGGTCTTCGGGCGTGAAGAGGATTCCGACGTCCCGGCCGACGACCTCCTCCTCGGTGTACCCGAAGATGCGCTCGGCCCCCGCGTTCCAGGTCTCGATCACCCCCCCGGCATCCTGAGTGAAGACGGCGTAGTCGGTGATGCTCTCCGTCATCACGCGCAGCCGCTCTTCACCGAGTCGCAGGGCATCTTCCGCCCGCTTGCGCGCCGTCTCGTCGCGCAGGATCTTGGCGAAGCCCCTGGGCTTCCCCGCCTCGTCCCGCAGCAGCATGAGGAGTCCGTTGCACCAGACCCGCGAGCCGTCCTTGCGCCGGTGCCAGCGGCAGTCTTCCGCCCGGCCTTCGGCCAACGCCGCCGCCATCTCCCCCTCGCAGGCGGCCTGCTCGGTCTTCCCCGGCTCGTCGGTGAAGATGACTGAGGCGTGGCGGGCGACCCACTCGTCTTCGGCGTAGCCGAGAAGGTGCCCTACGCCGGGGTTCCAGCTGAGGATGCGCCCCTCAAGGTCGGTGGCGAAGACGGCGAAGTCCTCGACGTTCTCGACGACGAGGCGGAACAACTCTTTACTCTGCTCTGACGTTTCCTGCTTCACGTTCGACTCCATGTGAGGATTAAGTAACACGGCCGACGGGCTCTTGACGGGGCACGAGCGCCGGCGTCACGCGTGGTGTCGGAGTAGCGCCCGGGGCGCTACGCGACGAGCCGTTCGTACTCGTCCCGCACGACCCCGTAGCACTCGCACGACTCCCGACCCAGCCCCTCCACGTCTAGGATCCGGATGCGCCCTCGGGAGTGGTCGATCAGCCCCGCGGACCTTAGTTGGCCGAGCGCCTCTGTCACCCCCGCCCTGCGCACCCCCAACATGACGGCGACGAACTCATGCGTCAGGTCGAGTTCGTCCGACTCAGCCAGCTCTCTGGTCGTCAGCAGCCACTTGGCGAGCCTCCCCTCCATCGGGTGCAGGCGGTTGCAGGCCGCCGTCTGCGCCATCTGGACGAAGAACGCCTGCGCGTAACGCAGCAGTAGCATGTAGAGCCCCGCGCGGCGGCCGACCTCCTCCCTGAAGTCCGCGGCGGTCATCCTCATGGCGCCGCCCGAGACCTGCGTGAACGCCCTGAGCGGCGCCGTCTCGGTGCCCAGCAGCAGCGGCAGGCCGAGCATCCCCTCGCGGCCGACGACGCCGACCTCCGCCTGGTCACCGTCCCGCATCTGGACGACGACCGAGATCGTGCCGGCGTAAGGGAAGTAGACGTGCCGGATGTGCTCACCCGTCTCGTGCAGCACGTCGCCGCGGCGCAGGTCGACGTACTCCAGGCGCGGGAGCAGCCTCTCGTATTCTTCTCTGGGGGCGGCTGAAAGGATGCGGTTAGACCGCGGGCGTGTGGATTGGTGGTCGAAGCTCATAAGGTCTCCCCTCGTCAGACGTTGGGCGGAAGTTGACCGACAGTCGGCAGGAGGAGGACCGCGGGCGTTGTCCTGATGCGAAAGGTAAGGTTCTAAGGACTGAATGTCATGTAACTTATGAAGACAATGGTACTACGTATCGGCCCCGGCGTACAGCCGCGGGGAGCTACCGGACGTCGGCGGCGCAGACATCTGAAAGTAAATGTCCCGCATATTCGACATAGGTTGGTTTAGAACGTAATTCAAATTATCGGACTCTTCGGCTATACGTCAGACGTCTGACAAAAATGCGGCGGGGCGCAGTCGATGACTGCG
>DASVSK010000903.1:0-2020 GCA_036388135.1 Pyrinomonadaceae bacterium
CTGCCCGTAGATGACGGCCTGCAACTCGCGCTTCAGATCGCGCAGGCGGTCGCGCTCCGAACCGCCGACGCTCTTGGGCGGAATCTTCGCCATGCGCGAGAGGACGAGTTCGATCTCGGCCACCCCGACCGTCTCCGGCCGTTCTTCCTTCGGCAGCAATTTCATCGCCGCGCCCGCTTCGTCGATCACGTCGATGGCCTTGTCGGGCAGCAGGCGGTCGTGCAGGTACTTGGCCGCGAGTTCGGCGGCCAGTTGGATCGCGTCGGCCGAGTAGGTGACGCCGTGATGCTGTTCGTAGTAGCTCTTGAGACCGTTCAGAATCTCGACCGTCTCGGCCAAACTCGGCTCGCCGACCTCGATCTTCTGGAAGCGGCGCGCGAGCGCGCGGTCGCGCTCGAAGGCCGCCTTGTACTCGGGGTAGGTGGTCGAGCCGATGCATCGCATCTCGCCCGTGGCGAGCGCCGGCTTGATGATGTTCGACGCGTCCATCGAGCCGCCCGAGACCGCGCCCGCGCCGACGATGGTGTGAATCTCGTCGATGAAGAGGATGACGTTCTCCTTCTTCTTGAGCGCGGAGATGACGGCCTTGAGGCGCTGCTCGAACTCGCCGCGGTACTTCGTCCCGGCGAGGAGCGAGCCCATGTCGAGCGAGTAGACTTCGGCCCCCTTGAGCACCTCGGGCACCTCGCCCTTCTGAATCTTCAGCGCCAGCCCCTCGGCGATGGCGGTCTTCCCGACGCCCGGGTCGCCGACGTAGATGGGGTTATTTTTGCGGCGGCGGCAGAGGACCTGGATGGTGCGCGCGACCTCGGCGTCGCGGCCGATGAGCGGGTCGATCTTGCCCTCGGCGGCGCGCTCGACGAGGTTCGAGGTGTAGGCGGCGAGCGGGTCGCGCGCGGCCTGCTCCGCCTCGTAGTCCTCGCCCGCGGCGTCGTCCGCGAAGGGTGCCGCGCCGCCCGGCTCGACCTTCGAGATGCCGTGCGCGAGGTAGTTGAGCACGTCGAGGCGCGTGACGCCCTGCCGCCTGAGCAGGTAGACGGCGTGCGAGTTGGGCGACTGGAAGAGCGCGGCGAGGACGTTGCCGCCGTCCACCTCCTTCTGCCCCGACCCTTCGGCCTGAAGGAGCGCGTACTCGACGACGCGCTGGAAGGCCGCGGTGTACTCGGGCACCGTGTCGCTCGAAGGCGGCGCGCTCTCCAGCTTCTCGTCGAAGAACTCCTCCAGCTCCCTGGTGAGCGCCTCGGCGTCGCCGCCGCAGTGGCGGAGGGCCCTGGCGGCCGTGCGGTCGTGCAGCAGCGCGTAGAGGAGGTGTTCGAGCGTCACGTACTCGTGGCGGCGCTTGATGGCCTCCATCGCGGCGAAGTTCAAAGTCTCTTGCAGCTCTTTGGTAATCATTTAAAAGCCGTCAGTGGTGAATGGTGAATGGTGAATGGTTAATGGCGAGCAGTTAGATGCGGCGCGCGCCGAATCGTGGCTCGGGCGCGGCGGACGCGATTTACCATTTACCATTCACCCTTCACCATTGATTAATCCCCCGGCTCCTCCTCGACGGTGCAGAGCAGCGGGAACTCGCTCGCGCGCGCCATCTGCGTGACCTTCTCGACCTTCATCTCGGCGATCTCGTAGGTGTAGACGCCCGCGCAGCCCACGCCCTGCGTGTGGACGGCCCACATGATGCGGAAGGCGTCGCCGTCCGTCTTGCCGAAGACGCGCTTGAGGACTTCGACGACGAACTCCATCGTCGTGAAGTCGTCGTTGTGCAGCAGGACGCGGAAGAGCGGCGGCTTCTTCAAGCGCTCGCGGCTCTCCGTCGCGACCCCCTCCTCGAACCCGTACTCGCGCTCCGGCATGGGGAGATTTTAAAGGCAAAGGGCGAACTACGAAAGCGTGCGCGGCGAGAGGCCGCGGCGGCGCGAGTCTCGGCGCGGCGCCGCGGCCTGAAGTTGAGGGGGTCGCGGGCGCGCGGGCGGCCGACGAACTTCCGCCGCGCCGTCCCCCGCGCGGCGGGCGCGCGGCCTCA
>DASVSK010000904.1:0-4088 GCA_036388135.1 Pyrinomonadaceae bacterium
CCGCGATGCCAAAGAGATGCTCGGCCGCACGCCCGGCAATATCGTCGCCATTCGCCCGATGAAGGACGGCGTGATCGCCAACTTCGAGGTCACGGAGAAGATGCTCCAGCACTTCATCCGCAAGGCGCACAACGGGAAGACGTGGGTCAGCCCGCGCGTCGTCATCGGCATCCCCTCCGAGATCACGCAGGTCGAGCGCCGCGCCGTCGAGGACTCGGCCTACCGCGCCAAGGCGTCGGAGGTCTACCTCGTCGAGGAGGCGATGTGCGCGGCCATAGGCGCGGGGCTCCCCATCACCGAGCCGCACGGCAACATGATCGTCGACATCGGCGGCGGCACGACCGACATCGCCGTCATCAGCCTGTCCGGCATCGTCTACTCTCGCGCCGTCCGCGTCGCCGGCAACGAGATGGACGAGGCCATCACTCAGTACATCAAGCGCAAGTACAACCTCCTCATCGGCGAGCGCACGGCCGAGGCCATCAAGATTCAACTGGGGAGCGCCTTCCCGCTCGACGAGCCCCTCTCGATGGACGTCCGCGGGCGCAACCTCATCGAGGGCATCCCGAAGACGATCACCATCTCGGACGACGAGGTGCGCGAGGCGCTGGCCGACTCGGTCGCCACCATCGTCAACGCGGTGCGCGTCGCCCTGGAGCGCACCCCGCCCGAACTCTCCGCCGACATCGTCGAGCGCGGCATCGTCCTGACGGGCGGCGGGGCGCTTTTGAAGAACCTCGACAAGCGACTCTCCATCGAGACGGGGCTCCCGGTCTCCATCGCCGACGACCCGCTCTCCTCCGTCGTGCTCGGCGCCGGCAAGATGCTCTCGGACTTCGACCTCCTCAAGCGCGTCCGCTGGGACAACAACCTGACGGGCGGAATGTAAGGCTGGTGAGTGGTGAATGGTGAATAGTAAATAGGGCTTTCCCGCGGGCGGGGCCGCCGCCCGAACACCGTTCACCATTTACGATTTACCATTCGCTATTCACCAGATGGTTCGGAGCACGCAGAAGGAGATCAGGCAGCGCGCGCCGCTCTGGCTGCTCGTCCTGCTCGCCGCCAACTTCGGGCTGATGACCTGGAACGCGAAGGACTCGGCCTCGGGTCAGCCCGTCGTCAAGGTCTGGGCGCAGTCGCTCTTCTCGCCCGTCCAGCGCGCGACGACGGGCGTGGGCGGCGCTGGCGTCGGCTTCTTCCAGGGCCTGTCCGAGATGCGCACGGCGCAGTCGGAGAACGAGGGGCTGCGCCGCCGCCTGGCCGAGGCCCAGAACGAGCTGCGCGAGGCGCGGCAGGCGCGCGACGAGAACGAGCGGCTCAAGCGGCTGCTCGACTTCACGAAGGACGTCACCTTCCAGTCCATCCCGGCGCGCGTCGTCGCGCGCGACCCGTCGATCTGGTTCAACTCGCTCATCATCAACCGCGGCAGCACGAGCGGCATCGACCTCGACATGCCGGTGGTGACGCCCGAGGGCATCGTCGGCCGCGTGGTCGGGGTCGGGCCCGTCTCGGCGCAGGTGATGCTCATCACGGACGAGCGCTCGGCCGCGGGCGCGGTCGTCGGCCAGTTGGGGCAGTCGAACGCCATCGGGTCGGTGCGCGGCTACGGCAAGAACGGGCTGCTGGAGATGCGCTACGTCTCGGGGCTTGAGACGGTCAACGTCGGCGACTACGTGGTCACCACGGGGCAAGACCGCATCTACCCACAGGGACTGAGCGTCGGCGCCGTGGTAGAAGTGGTCCCCGGCTCGGCCACCACGCCGCACACGATCAGGGTCAAGCCGGGCGCGCGGCTCGACTCGCTCCAGGAGGTCGCCGTCCTGAACTACCGCGCGCCGCAGCGCACCCCGCCCGAGCGGACGCTGCCGAACGTCGACAAGGGGAAGAGCAAGTGAACAGTGAATAGTAAACGGTGAATAGCCGTCGGGCGTCGCACGGTCACCATTCGCGATTCACCGTTCGCCATTTACCTTCTTATGAAGTGGAAAATAGCGGTCTGCGTGGCGCTGGCCGCGGTCTTACAGTCGAGCCTGGGCACGGTCTGGCGGCCGTTCGCGTACGCCGACCTGCCGCTGGTCGTGGTCGTCTACTTCGCGCTCCAGCGCGACGCCGTGCAGGCCGTGGTCATCGGCACGGCGGCGGGGCTCCTGACCGACGCGCTCTCGGGGGGGCTGCTCGGCGCGCGCGGCTTCTCGATGACGCTGACGGCCTACCTGCTGGCGGCGCTCGTCACGCGCGTGATGCTCGACAACCCGCTGCTCCGCATCCCCGTCCTGGCGGGCGCGGCCGGCTTCAACACGCTCGTCTACCTGCTCATGCACCAGCTCCTCGGCCAGCCGCCGGGCAGCCCGCTCGCCGGCTCCATCGCCGAGACCGTCGCCTTCGGCGTCATCTGGACGACCGTCGCCGGCACCGCCGTCGCCTTCGTCCTCGACCTCTTCTTCAACGAGTCGACGCGCGTCCGGCAGCGCCGCGCCTTCGCCTTCCGCCGCCGCCTCGCGCGCCGCGGCCTCGGCCGGAGAAAGTATTAGAAGGGTAAACTGTAGTCAGCAGCCGGTAGAAGAACATCTCCGGCGGCGGCTGACGGCATCTCTTCAGGTACGCGGGGCGTCAAAATCTACTGACTACTGTCTACTGTCTACTGTCTACCGTCTGCTTTAAGATTATGAAATTCGAGGACGAGACACAGAACTTGAAGGTGCGGGTGGCGGTCATCCACGGGCTGGTGATCGCCGTCCTCGTGGTCCTGGGCGCGCGGCTCTACTTTTTGCAGGTCGTCAGCGGCGACTACTACGCCGAGCGCGCCGAGAACCAACGCATACGCCGCCTGCGCATCCCCGCCCCGCGCGGCGCGATCTTCGACCGCAACGGCAAGCTGCTCGTCGACTCGCGCTCGACCTACAACATCGTCCTCGCCGGCGAGGACATGAAGGGCAAGGACTGGAACGCGCAGGTCGCGCCGCTCATCGAGCCGCTCTCGGCCGGGCTCGACCTCGACCCGGGGCTCCTGCGCGAGCGCTTCGAGCTGGCGAACCGCCAGGCCGCCTTCGAGGAGGTGACGGTCAAAGAGGGCGCGACCTCGGCCGACATCGCCTGGGTCGAGGCGCACACGCTGGAGCTGCCGATGCTCATCGTCCGCGAGCAGCCGCAGCGGCGCTACCCCGACGGCGGCACGCTCGCGCACGTCCTCGGCTACGTCGGCGAGATCGGCCCCGAGCAGCTCAAGCAGCCCCGCTTCAAGGACTACGTCGAGAACCCCTACCGCCCCGGCGACATCATCGGGCAGGAGGGGCTGGAGTCGACCTACGACCGCTACCTGCGCGGGCGCGACGGCTACCGCGAGGTCGAGGTCGACAGCCGCGGCCGCATCCAGCGCGAGCTGGCGGTCGTCTCGCCGCAGCCCGGCCAGGACATCGTCACCGCCATCGACCTCGAAATGCAGCTCACGGCCGAGGAGCAGCTCCGCAACTCGCCCAACAAGCGCGGCGTCATCGTCGTCATGAGCCCGGAGAACGGCGAGATCATGGCGATGGCGAGTTACCCGACCTTCGACCCGAACCTCTTCTCGCAGCGCATCGGGACGCCCGAGGGGCGGCGCGAGGCCAACGCGCTCCTGCGCGACCCCCTGACGCCGCTCTTCAACCGCGCCATCCGCGGCCGCTACCCGCCGGGCTCGACCTGGAAGATACCGATGTCGGTGGCGGGCTTGCAGCAGGGCGCGATCACCACCGAGCGCTCCAACCTCGTCTGCGGCGCGGGCATCCAGATCGGCAACAAGTTCACGCGCTGCATGGGGAGCCACGGCAGCCCGGAGCTGCGCACGGCCATCAAGCACTCCTGCGACGGCTACTACTACCGCCTCGGCCTCAAGATGGGGCTCGAAGGCATCATGAAGATGGTCGACGACTTCGACCTCAACAAGCGGACGGGCGTCGACCTGCCGCACGAGCTGGTGAGCTGGACGCCGTCGCGCGAGTTCAAGGCGCGGTTCACGCCCAAGGGCGGCGACCCGACGTGGAAGGACATCGACACGGTCTACGCCTCGTTCGGGCAGGTCTACGACTTCGTCACGCCGCTGTCGATGCTGC
>DASVSK010000905.1:0-2391 GCA_036388135.1 Pyrinomonadaceae bacterium
GGCCTTATATTCTTCGAGACGTCATGAGCGAACACGGCAAGTGCCCGATGGGCAATCACCCCCGGCTGGCGGCCTTCTCCGTCGTCACCTTCCTGTTGGTCTTCCTGGCGCACAAGCTCGGGCTCCTGTAATGCGCCCGGCGCGCGCGGCCTCAGTCTTCGGGCGGCGTCTGCTGCTCGGCCTCGGCGGCCTGCTTGCGTAGCTGGTCGATGATGGAGTTGACGGCCGAGGCGTGCGCGCCCTGCGGCGCGAGTTCGAGGTACTTCTCGTAGGCGGCGACCGCCTCCTTCCAGCGCTCCAGCTTCTCAAGGTTTCGCGCCAGCAGCTCGTAGAGCACGGGCTCCGTGTCGGAGAGCTGCGCGATGGCCTTGCGGAAGGACTCGACCGCCTCGTCGTGCCGCCCCTTGTCCTCGTGGACCAGCCCCACCCCCGTGTGCGCCTCGGGCTGGAAGCCGCGCGACTCGCGCAGCGCGCGGCGGTAGGCTTCGAGCGCGGCATCGTGGTCGGCGAGCGAGCGCTGGATGCGACCCTCGACCGCCCAGGACTCTGGGTAGACGGGGCGGTCGCGCCGCGCCGCCTGCAACTCTTCGAGCGCCTCGTCGAAGTTGTCCTGCGATTCGAGAGAGCGCGCGAGCCCGAGGCGCGCGGCCGCGTAGCGGGGCCGCAGCTTCAAAGCCTGACGGTACAGCTCCGCCGCCCCGGCGTTGTTGCCCTTCTCGCGCGCCTCCTCGGCCTGCTGGAAGAGCAGCTCGGCCTCGTCCGACGTCTGCGTCAGCGCGAGGCTGAGCGCGCCGCGCTGCGCCGGCAGGAGCGCGAGCGTGCGCTCGGCGAACCCCTTCGCGCGGACGCGCAGGGCGTGCCGGCCCGGCGTGAGCTTGAGCCGCAACTTCCCCTCCGCGTCGGCCGCGCCGCGCCGCACCTCGTCCAGCCACACGACCGCGCCGGGCTGCGTGCTGATGGTGACAGTCCCGGCGGGCGACGTCGCCGCGGGCTTTTTCGCGGGCGTCTGCGCCTCACTCTTCGCGGCAGTCTTCGGCACGGCGGTCTTCGCGGGCGGCTTCGGCGCTCTCTTAACGATGGGCGGCTTCGGCGGAGCCGAGGCGGGGGGCTTACCCTTCTGCGCCGCCGCGCCTCGCGCCGGGGGCGCGGCGGCGCAGAGCGTGACGGCGCAGAGCGCCGCCGCCAGGGAGAGCGAGCGCGACGCGCCGCCGTTACTTCTGCCTGTCACTTCCCTCTTCACTTCCAAACACCTCACTCTTCCTCTTCGTTCGAGACGCGGCGGCGGCGCGTGTTCTCGTCGGCGGGCCGGGCGGCCGTCGCCTGCGTGATGTCGCGGCGGACGGCGCGCGAGCCAACCTCGGGGCGGAAGCGCCCCTGCTCGTCGTAGAGCCGACGGTACTGGAGCATGTTGCGGACGACGCCCTGCACGTAGCCGCGCGTCTCGCGGAACGGGATGGCCTCGGCCCACTCGTCCATCTGGGGCGGGAGCGACGCGCGCCACTGAACGACGCGGCCGGGCCCGGCGTTGTAGGCCGCGGCGAGGTACTCGATGCGGCCGTACTTGTCGAGCTGCTCGCGCATGTAGGAGGTGCCGAGGCGTATGTTGAGGCGCGGGTCGCCCAGGAGCATCTCGACCGTGACGGTGCTTTCGACGCCGTTGCGCCTCGCCATCATGCGCGCGGTCGGGACGAGGAGCTGCATCAGCCCGTAGGCGTCGGCGTGCGAGGCGGCGCGCGGGTTGAAGACCGACTCCTGGCGGATGAGGCCGGCGACGGTGTAGGGGTCGAGGTCGCGCGCGGCCGCCTCCTGCTTGATGGCGTCCCAGAAGGCGAGCGGGTAGAAGACGTCCCACTCCTCGGGCGTCAGCTCCTCGGGCTCCATCTGCGAGTAGTCGGGGAAGCTGCGGCGGAGCACGTTGAACGCCTCCACGTTCTGGCTGCGCGCGCGGTGGAGCTGCGCCTTGGCGAGGTTGAGGCGCGGGCTCGACGGGTGGCCTTTGAGCGCCTCGTCCAACTCGGCGTGCGCCGCCTCGTCCCAGCCGGCGGCGCTCAACTGCTCGGCCTTCAGGAGTCGCGCGGCCTCGGCCGGGCCCGCCGTCTCTTCGGCGGCGGTGACGTGCTTCAGGTTCTCGACCGCGCGGCCGAGGGTGGCGGCGTCGGTCTTGACGGGACGGCTCCCGAGCTGGCCGGCGTTCTTCAACGCGTCAAGCCGCTGCTTCGAGAGGTAGCCGTACCAGTTGGCCTCGTAGCGGACGAGCATCGCCTCGTAGAGCGCCTGCGCCTCGCCGAAGAGCCCGGCGCGCTCGGAGTCGCGCGCGGCCCAGTAGCCGGCCTTGCCACGGTTGTCCGTGTTGCGGTCGGCGTAGTCGGCGAGATGTTCCGTCAGCAGCCG
>DASVSK010000906.1:0-1832 GCA_036388135.1 Pyrinomonadaceae bacterium
CATCCCGTCCCCCTTTGAAACGACGAAGCCGAGGGATTGATTCAATTGAGTCATCGGCTCACCCGTTCATTGATTCATTTTCCGTTGAATCAATGAACCGGTGAGCCGATGACTGAATCCCTCACTCCTGATTTCGCTCCGACTCGACGCTCGCGCCGCGCTCAACGTCCCACGCGCCGAGCGCGTTGCCAGTCAGGTCTGTGTCTTCGACTCTCGCGTTCGCGCCCGACGCGACTTCGACGGCGTGGCGAGCGTTGCCGTTAATGCGGGACGCGAGGACGGCGAGCACGGAGCCCGTGCCGACCGACGCCCCGGCCCCGGCGTTGCCGTCGACCTCGCACGCTTGCAGGAGCGCCTGCCCGCCTTCGCGGACGAAGACGCCCGTGTCGTGGCCGCTTCGGACGCGGCAGCCGTTGAGGAAAAGCCTGCCGCCCGTCGTCACGGCCGCCTCCGGCTCGCGGTGGCCGTACAGCTCGCAGCCTTCGAGGACGGCCTCGCCCTCGCCGTGTACGAAGACGCCCGAGTTGCCGCCCTCGCGGATGCGGCACGCGCGCGCCGTCAGCTTCGCGCCGTCGCTGACGCCGACACCGGCGAGGCGGTTGCCGTAAATCTCGCACTCCTCGACCAGCGCCGTCGCGCCCTGCCAGACGACGAGCCCCGCGTTCCCGCCGCCGTGGATTCTGCTGCGCCTGACGGACGGGCTCGCCTGCCCCGTGACGGCGACGCCGACGTTGGCGTGCCCCGCGACCTCGCAGTCCTCGACCGCGCCCGAAGCGCCGTCGAAGAAGAAGAGCCCGGAGTCCGCGCCGTCGTGAATCCGGCAGCGTCGAATCAGCGGCGCGGCCTCGGGGCCGTGGACGGCCACGCACGAGAGCGTGTCGGAAGTGACGTCGCAGTCTTCGAGCAGCAGCTCGCCGCCCGCGACGTCCACGGCGAAGAAGGCCGCTTCGCCGGCCGCGGCCCCGCGCAGCGTCAGCCCCGCGACCCTCGCGCCGTCGGCGCGCGTTTGCAGGCAGCTCGCCGCGGAGCCCCTGACGATGATCTCGTCGCGCGGGCCGTCGCCGACCAGTTCGACCCGCTTGTCGAGGACGACGCTCTCTTGATACAGCCCCGGCCGGACGAGGACGCGCGCGCCGGGCGCGACGGCCGCCAGCGCCTCGCCGATGCTCGCGTAATCGCCGCCGCCGTTCGCGGAGACCACGACGGAGGACGCGCCCGCCTGAGCCTGCGAAGTCGCCCCCGTGCGAGCCGGCGCGACGGCTCCGCCCGGAGCCGTCAACGTCACCTCCCCTGCGGCTCGGTTCGTGTCTCCGACATGCCCGACGTCGGCTCGCGTCCGTCCTGCGTCTCGGCTCTCGAAGGAGTTCAGCTCGTCTCCCGAGATCAGCCCGAGGGCGAGCGCCCATGAGTTGACCGCCCAGGCGGCGGCCGGGTCGGAGAGGGCGCGGTTGTCGGAGAGCCTGCGCGCCATGCGCGCGAGCAGGACTTCGCGCGGCGTGTCGGCGGGCGCGGCGAGCATGTCCTGCGGCACCTGCTCTTCGAGCGCCGACACCAGCACGGAGACCTCGCGGCGGTGCTCGCCCGCGTAGTCCTTCAGGAGCCCTTCAAAGCGCCGCGCGTCGCCGACGACGGACTGCCCGTGGCGCGCGACGAGTTCATGGAGTTTCCGCCTCGGCTGCTCGTTCATGACTCGCGCCCGCCGTCTGTCGTCTTCGCCTGCGTGCCCTGCCCCGCCGCCGCCGCGTCGTCCTCCGCGGGCGTCGCCGTGACGCCTGCCGCCTCGCCTGCTGAAGCCGACGCCCCCGCCTTCGGCGCGGGCCGCGCTTCGTCGG
>DASVSK010000907.1:0-2089 GCA_036388135.1 Pyrinomonadaceae bacterium
GAGCAGCCTGACGAGCGCGACGATGACGAAGACGCCGACGACGTCGAGCAGCACGCCGTAGCGAATCATGCGCGCGAGCGGGACGTAGCCCGAGCCGTAGACGATGGCGTTGCACGGCGTCGAGACCGGCAGCATGAAGCCGAGGCTCGCGCCCATCGTCGCGCCCAGAGCCGGCTCCAAGGGGTCTGCGCCCTGCGCCTTCGCAATCGCGATGACGACGGGCACGACCATGTTCGCCGAGGCCGTGTTCGACGTCGCCTCCGACGTGACGACCGCCACCACGACCGACGCGAAGAGCAGCCCCGTCCCGCCGCTCACCGGGAGGAGCCCGGTCAGGCCCCGGCCGACCGCCTCGGCCAGCCCCGTCTGGAACGAGAGCACGCCGAGGGCGAACCCGCCGCCGTAGAGCAGCACCACGCCCCAGTCGATCTTGACCGCCTCCTCCCAGTTGATGGCACGCGCGCCCCCGTCGCCCGGCAGCAGGAAGAGGAGCGACGCGCCGACGACCGCCGCCACGGCCTCGGGCACGCTTGAGTTGACGCCCCTGTAGGCGGCGCTCTGGTCGCCCGCCGCCAGCGCGATGAGGCCGGGCACGACCCACAGCGCGACCGTCACGAGGAACGCGGCGAGCGTCGACTTCTGCGCCCGCGTCCACGCGCCCAGCCGCTCGCGCTCGCGCGCGAGCATCTCGCGGCTCCCCTCTATCTCGCGCACCCCCGCGGGCGAGAGCCAGTTGAGGTAGACGAAGAGCCACAGGAACAGGATGACGACGACGGGCGTGCCGATGAGCGCCCACTTGAAGAAGGGGAACTCGACGCCGACGAGCTGGCGTATGAAGCCGAGCCCGATGACGTTGGGCGGCGTGCCGATGGGCGTGGCGAGTCCGCCGACGGAGGCGGCGAAAGAGGTCATCAGCATCAGCGCCGTCGCGTAACGGCGGCTCACCTTCTGCCCGCCCTCCTTCTCCTGGTCAAAGAGGAAGGCGAGGATCGCCATCCCGATGGCGAACATCATCGCGGTCGTCGCCGTGTTGGAAATCCACGCCGACATGAAGGCCGTCACCGCGCCGAAGGCGAAGAGGATGCGGCTGGGGCGCGCGCCCACCCACCTGACGGAGAGCACGCCGAAGGCGAGGCGGCGGTCGAGGCGGTGGAGGAAGATTGCGCGCGCGATGATGAACGACCCGATGAAGAGGAACATCAGCGGGTCTGCGAACGGCGCGAAGACCTCCTTCGCCGGGGCCACCCTCAGGACCACGCAGGCGGCCGCGCCCAACAGTGCCGTCACCGGCAGCGGCAGCGCCTCCGTCACCCAGAGCACCACGACGGCCGCCATCACGGCCGCGAGCCTGTGCGCCTCCGGCTTCAGGCCGGGCAGCGGCAGCAGGAGCAGCGCGAGGAAGACGGCGGGCGCGACGACGAACCCGGCCGCGCGCCGCCAGCGCTCGAAGCGCTCCTCGGCCGGCGTGACCACCTCGGCGGGCTCGAATGATTTTTCCACGGGCGGGAGTTTAAACCATCCGCGCCGCTTGTCCAGACCCCCGCCGCTCCCCTAAAATCGCACCGCAACTTTCCGCCTCCCCGCGGCGAGCTGTCCGGTCGCCCCCGTGCCCCTTTTACACACGCCGGTGTGTAAACTTCCGGCCCGCGAACGCCCGTACAGTTTTACTGAAGACTCCGACCCAGGCTTAGAGTTAAAGCCCGCGCGAAGACGTCCGGCACCCCTTTCAACCGCAACCCAGGAGAAATTTAATGCGTCGCCCCCTCGCATCAAGACCCGTGCGCGCCGTCGCGGTCGCGCTCTCGTACCTTTGCGCCCTCGGCGGATTCACCCCCCCCGCCACGGCGCGCGCGCTCGCGCCCCGCGCGCAGGCCGCCAACGCGCAGGCCGCCAACGCGCAGGCCGCCGACACGCACAGCGTCCGGCAGCTCCTACTCCCCGCGAAAGACCTCGCGGTCGACCCCGTCACGCAGACCATCTTCGCCAGCCTGTCTTCGAGCGCGGGCTCTTCGGGGAACAGCCTCGCGCCCGTCGACCCGGTGGCGGGCGCGGTCGGCACCCCCGTCTTCGTCGGCAGCGAGCCGAGTAA
>DASVSK010000908.1:0-2523 GCA_036388135.1 Pyrinomonadaceae bacterium
CGGCAGACAGTAGGCAGTAGGCAGTAGACAGTAGTCAGTAGTCAGTAGAAGAACTTCCTTATTATGAACTGCCCGGCCGTCAACGTCAGCGACCGCGGCGCGGAGCGCTACTGTCTACTGTCTACTGCCTACTCGCCTTCAATACTCCTTAACCTGTTCGCGGTAGGCGTCGAAGTTGCGGCGCATCTCTTCGAGGTGGTCGCCGCCGAACTTCTCGCGCATCGCCTCGGCCAGCGTGAGCGCGACCATCGCCTCGCCGATGACGCCCGCCGCGGGGACGGCCGTCACGTCCGAGCGCTCGAAGGCCGCCGCCTGCTCCTCCTTCGTCTCGATGTCGACGGAGCGGAGCGCGCGCCGGAGCGTCGAGATGGGCTTGAGGAAGCCGCGCGCGCGCAGCTCCTCGCCGTTGGTGATGCCGCCTTCCAGGCCGCCCGCGCGGTTCGTCGGCCGCGTGAAGGCGCGCGCCCCCGCGTCGTAGCCTATCTCGTCGTGAACCATCGAGCCGGGGAGGCTCGCCGCCTCGACGCCCGCGCCGATGGAGACGGCCTTGACCGCCGGGACGGACATCAGCGCGCGCGCCAGCCGCCCGTCGAGCTTCGCCTCCCAGGAGGTGTGCGAGCCGAGGCCGGGGACGACGCCGCGCGCCACCACCTCGAAGACGCCGCCGAGCGTGTCGCCCTCGCGCCGCTTCTCGTCGACGAGCGCGACCATCGCCTCCTGCGCCGAAGCGTCCGCGCAGCGCAGCGGCGCGTCCTCGGGGATGGAGGCGATGCCCTCCCACCCGACTTCGAGCGGCGTCACGGGTATGCCGCCGAGCTGTACGACGTGGCTGCGAATCTCCACGCCGAAGGCCGCGAGCAGTTGGCGCGCGAGCGCGCCGCAGGCGACGCGCGCCGCCGTCTCGCGCGCCGAGGCGCGTTCGAGTATGTCGCGCATGTCGCGCGCGCCGTACTTGAGCCCGCCCGCGAGGTCTGCGTGGCCGGGCCGCGGCCGCTTGACGCGCCGGAGTTTTTCTTCCGGCACTTCCGCGCGTGCCTCGGCCGACATCACGTCCGCCCAGTTCTTCCAGTCCTTGTTCTCCACCTGGAGCGCGACGGGCGAGCCGAGCGTGCGGCCGTGGCGCACGCCGCTCAGAATCTCGACGCGGTCGCGCTCTATCTTCATCCGCCCGCCGCGCCCGTAGCCCCACTGCCGCCGCTCAAGCTCGCGGTCGACGAGCCCGACGTCGACGGCCAGCCCCGCGGGCAGACCCTCGACTATCGCGACCAGCGCGCGCCCGTGTGACTCCCCGGCTGTGACGAAGCGAAACATTGAAAGCAGTAGACAGTAGTCAGTAGACAGTAGTCAGTAGAAAACCTTCATGAGCCGGGCGGTCAGTCCGTCAACGTCAGCGGCCGCAGCGCGGAGCGCTACTGACTACTGACTACTGACTACTGGCTACTGTTCGCCGTCTGCTTCCAGAAAGCGCGAACGCACCTCGGGGGGCGGGAGCAGACAGGTGTCGTACTTGCCGAAGAACCTGTAGCGGTTGCGCGCGAACAGGTCGTAGAAGTAGTCGCGCAGAGGCGTCGGCACGACCCTCGCGGCGAGGAAGAGTCGCCAGAAGCCGCCGAGGTAGGCCGCGACCTTCAGCGCCGCGTCCGACTTGACGAAGATGCGCTCGCCGCCCGGCGTCCTCTCGACGTAGACGACCGAGTCCACGCCGCGCAGCTCCGTGTGGCGTTCGACGACCGCCCGCCCGTAGTCGCTCTGGAGCGCGGCGAAGCGCATCTCGCCGCGGCGGTCGTGGTCGAGAATCATCTGCACCGACTTGTTGCAGAAGCCGCACACGCCGTCGTAGAGCAGGACGGGTGCGCCTCCCGTGTTTTCTACCATGAGTTTGCCTTCGGCAGAAGCGCGGGGGTTCCGGACTCCGGGGTCTCGCGTCTCAAGCTCCGCCCGCCGCGGCCAGAAGCTCCTCGGCGAAGACGTTGCCGCGGCCGAGGACGCAGGCCGGGTCGAAGGCGCGCTTCAGCTCCGCCATCTCGCGCAGGTGCCGCTCGCCGTAGAGCGCGCGCAGGTACTCGCGCTTTATCTTCCCGACGCCGTGCTCGGCCGAGACCGTGCCGCCCAGCGAGACGGCGCGCTCGACGAAGCGGCCGTAAGTCTCGCGCGCGGCCGCGGCCTCGGCGTCGTCGCGCGGGAGGATGTTGACGTGGACGTGGTTGTCGCCGATGTGGCCGAAAATGACGTAGGCGAGCCGCCCCGCGCGCAGCGTCTCCTTGTAGAAGCCGAGCATCTCGGGGAAGGCCGCGTCGGGCACGGCCATGTCGGTCGAGACCTTGCGCTGGCTTTTGCGGGCGAGCCACTCGTTGACCATCACCGGCAGCGCGTGGCGGAAGGCGCGCATCTCGGCGCGGTCTGCCTCGTTCGTGCCGAACCAGGACTCGTCCGAGAGCGCCGCGTGCCTCTCGCAGAGTTCCAGCCACTCCGACATCAGCGCCTCTTCGGTCTCGGCCGTCGTCTCCTGCTCGAAGAAGACCG
>DASVSK010000909.1:0-1661 GCA_036388135.1 Pyrinomonadaceae bacterium
CGTAGTAGGTGCGGGCGAGGAGCAGGGCGCGCGTCTCTTCGTGGTAGGCGAGCGAGCCGGCGTCGGCGGCCGCGGCCGACGCCTCCTCGAAGAAGG
The DNA here is from genome assembly GCA_036388135.1 of Pyrinomonadaceae bacterium. Taxonomy (GTDB): domain Bacteria; phylum Acidobacteriota; class Blastocatellia; order Pyrinomonadales; family Pyrinomonadaceae; genus QHXN01. The sequence goes on from DASVSK010000909.1 coordinate 97, forward strand.
CTTCCAGCACCCCCGGCCGCGGCGCGGAGCGGAAGCGGTAGACGAGCGCGCCGCACGCGAGCGCGCCCCGCCCGGCGTCGTACCGGAAGAAAAGCTCCGCCGCCCCGAGCATCACGCCCGCCACGTCGCCCGCGCCCAGCAGCGGCGCGCCGGAATCGCCGCCGACGACCGCGCGCAACAACGACTCCGCCTCCTCCCTCGTCATCCTGCCTCCGCGGCGCGCCGCGGCCGTGCCGCGCGCCAGCACGCTCGTCGCATAGGCGTAGACGGCGAAAGGGATGTTCGATTCATGCGTATACAAGTCGTTAACCTCCGTCCGCGGGCGTTCCGGGGTGCGAGGAGGTTCGGGGTCATTCTGCTCAGTCGAAGTCGCCGCGCAGCGCCTGTTCAAAGGGCACGCGCCGCGGCAGGTACGTCTGCTCGAATCCGTGCGCGTTGTCGCCCTCGCTGAAGCGGTGGACGACCGCCCCGCGCCCGGGGTGGACGAGGGGGTTGGCGACGGGGCCGAGGCCGAAGAGACCGGGGACGGGGTCGCGCCGGTTGACGTAGTGGACGTAGCGCGGGCCGTCCGGGTAGGAGGCGGCCGCGCCGCCGAACGTCTCGACCTCGACGCGAGCGAGTGTGCGCTCGGCGTCGCGCCGCGCGAGTCCGTCCTCGACGCGCAGGCGTTGGGAGACGTCCTGTAGCGCGCGGCTGGTGATGAGCGCGCCCTGGCTGTGCGCCATGAGGTGAATCGAGCGCCCGGCTTTAATCTCCTCGTAGACGGTGTCGGCCAGCGTGTCGACGGCCGGGTTGCGCCCGATGTCGAAGGTGTCGCCGGCGCTCTGGATGACGTCGACGATGCCGCCCTGCGTGGCGTTGTGGATGCCGACGACGCGCGCGCTGGTGTGGTCGGCTATCCGTTGGAGACTGCCGAACTGCCCGTCCTTCGTCGTGTTGATGCCGTTGACGTAGACGATTGCCCTGCCCGTCTCGCGGCCGTTTCGGGGCATCACGCCGGGGACGTCTGCGAGCGGCGTCGAAGGCTGGAAGGTGCGCCCGCCCGCGCCGACGAAGAGGCCGTCGAAGCGTCCGTCCGAGCCTCGCGACCGGACGGCGGCCGCCAGCGCGGCCTGCAAGGGGAAGAGGGGCGGGAGCATGATGCCTGCGCGCGAGGCGTAGCCTTCGACGAGGCCGGCGGCCCCCTCGAAGAGCCCCGCGGCGTCGCCCGCGGCCGAACCGGCGCGTTCGAGCGCGCCGCCCGCGAGGCGGCCGAGGTCTTCAAGCGGGTCGAGCAGATTCTCTACGGCGTCGCCGACGGGTCGAAGCATCTCTCACCTCTCAACTCGTTCTCACACTTCCGGCGCGCGCGGGCGTAGTTAAGAAACGCCGCCCCGCGTCGCCGCTCATAACAGCCCGCTGCCTTCGAGCGCGTCGAAGGCGGTGCCGAGGCCGTTGTTGTAGGACTGGAGGCCGTCGTTCTCGGGCGTCGAAGGGTTGGTGTCGCGCAGGCTCCCGACGTCGAAGGCGGCGCGCAGGATTTCGTCGACGTCGTTACGGCTCTTGAGCCTCGCGCCGCCGCCCCA
>DASVSK010000910.1:0-2294 GCA_036388135.1 Pyrinomonadaceae bacterium
TCCGGGGTGGCGACGTAGAGGTGGCGCTCGCGCTGCTTCGCCGCCTCGACCGCCACGCCGCCGCGTTCGAGTTTGACGGTGACGCCCTTCCTGTTCTCGGTGATGGACACCTCGCTGCGCTCGCGCATCTCGACGAGCGAGCCGTCCGCGAGGCGCAACACGGCGTTTGAATCTTTGGACGTTCGCACGCGCTCGCCCTTCCCGATCTGTTCGCCCGTGCGGAGCGCGCGGCTCTCCGTTTCGGAGACGCGGTAAAGATGGCCGTCCGCGCTCTCGACGGTCGCGGCGAGCGTTCTGCCGGAGAGGTCGAGGCGCTCGACCAGGAAGGTCGCGGCGAGTCCGAAGCACAGCAGCAGACCGGCGGCGATGCTCCAACGCCAGACGGGGGCGGGCGACGTTCGCCTCGTCGGCCGAGGGCTAACTTGCGCCGCCCGCGCCGCCACCTGCGGCACGCCCGTGCGCGCCGCCTTCAGAGCCTTGCGGCAAGGGATGCACTCGTGCCCGTGGTCTTCGAGCAGCAGGGCGCGCGCCGGCGAAAGCTCTCCGCGGAGGTAAGAAGGGATGAGCGATTGGTAGTCCGCGCAGCCGCCTATCCGTTCGGCGGCTTTGGCGGCGGCCGGGGAGTCAATCAACTTCTCACCCGACGTCTGCTCGGAGACGCGCGCCCAGACGCGCGAGGCCGCCTCGTTTACCGCCGACTGTTCGGCGCGCTCGTCGCGGACGCCGGCCACGGCTCTGTCTAAAATGGCGTCAAGCTCTTTTCTGCTACGCTTCATGACTGTTTCTCCAAAAACTGTCCAATCTCACGGCGAAGGCGCGTGCGCGCGCGGTGGAGTGTGACGGCGACGACGGTCGGCGACGTGCCGAGGAGTTCGGCGATTCCGCTGTTGTCGTAGCCCTCGAAGTAGCGCAGCGCGAAGACGGTCGCGGCGCGCTCGCCGAGCTTCGCGACCGCATAGCGCAGGAGCGCGCGCAGCTCGCGGTCGTCGTGCTCCTCCTCCGGGCTGGAGTTCGTGCTGTTCAACTCATGCGCGGACTCCGCCGAATCGAACGAAACCAAGCGCGCCCGCCCGCGCCCGCGCACGATGTCGAGCGCGGCGTTGACGGCGGCGCGGTGCAGGTAGCCCGCCGGACTCGGCGCGAGGTCAGGCGTCTCGGCGTTCGAGGCCAGGCGTAAAAAGATCGTCTGGAGGACGTCCTCAGCGTCCGTGACGCTTCCCGTAATGCGATACGCGGCGCGGAAAACCTGCTCGTGGTGATCGCGGAAGAGTCTTTCGAGTTCGCCCGCCTCCGTCGCCGCCGGGACGGCCCTTAAGCGCGACGTGGTAGCTGCAATGGATTGCACATCGTTCTCCTTCACACCGTCACTACACATATAACGCGCCGCGCGGCGGATTATTAACGACACCGAAAAATTTATTCAGATTCGCGCCCGGCTTGTTAATAAAAGCGGATTGCTCTCGTTATGTTTACTTATGCGAATCATAACGCGCGCACTCGGGCGGCGCGCGTTGATTCGTGAATAAGCCGATACCGTAAACGAGGAAATAAATGAAAAACGCCGGTAAAAATAGCCGCCTTCCCCTTCTATTATCGTTCGCGGCCGCCGCCTTGCTTCTCGGCACGCCGGCTTACGCTCAGGACAAGACCGGCGAGGTCGACAAGATATTCGGCTGGGCCACGCCGGCCACGCCCGGGTGCGCGGTCGCCGTCTCGCAGCGCGGGAAGCTGGTCGTGAACCGCGCTTACGGCTCGGCCGACCTTGAGCGCGACGTTTTCTTGACGCCGAACTCGATCTTCGACATCGGATCGGTCAGAAAGCAGTTCGTCGCGGCGGCGGTGCTCCTCCTCGTCGAAGAGAAGCGCCTTTCGCTTTCCGACGACATCCGCAAGCACTTCCCGGAGCTGCCTGATTACGGCCACAAGATCACTCTAGACCATTTGCTGACGCATACCAGCGGCCTGCGCGACTGGACGGGGTTGCTGCCGCTGGCAGGCGGAGACCCCGACGCCCTGACGTTGATCCTGCGCCAGCGCGGCCTCAACTTCGCGCCCGGCGAGGAATGGTCTTACTCGAACAGCGGCTATGTTCTGTTGACGGAGATCGTCGCTCGCGCGAGCGGGATGCGTTTCTCCGAATTCACGCGCAAGCGCCTGTTCGAGCCGCTCGGGATGAAGATGACGACATACATCGACGATTTGAGCGAAGTAATAAAGCACCGCGCCCTCGCCTACGAAAAGGACGGCAACCGCTGGAAGCTGGACATGCTGATGGGCAACGAGCGCGGCGGCGG
>DASVSK010000911.1:0-2140 GCA_036388135.1 Pyrinomonadaceae bacterium
CCCGGCCCCGGCCGCCGCCCATGCGCCGGATAGACATCGCGGCGGCGTTAGTCTATATTTCGGCTCTCGACAACATCAGTACCAATCAATCCGGCAGGGAGAAACCCTTGAATGGCACGCTTCAGCCTGATCCCGAAGGAGGAGCAGTACTTCGTCCTCTTCCGCCAGATGACCTCGCACATCTACGACGCGGCCAGCGCGCTCGCCGACATGCTGGCCGACACCCAGGAGAGTTTCTCCGCACACCTCAAGAAGATTAAGGACATCGAGCACGCCTGCGACGAGCTGACCCACTCGATCTCCAAGAAGCTCAACACTTCATTCATCACCCCCTTCGACCGCGAGGACATCTACCTCCTCTCCGGCGCGCTCGACGACATCGTCGACCTCATCGACGACGCCGCGCGCGCCATCGTCATGTACAACGTCAGGGAGACGACCGACTTCGCGCGCCAGTTCGGCGACGTCCTCCAGCGCATGGCCGTCCAGCTCCACGAGGTCGTCTCGACGCTGGAGCGCCCGGCCGGCATCGCCCCCCGCCTCGTCGAGATTCACCGGCTGGAGAACGAGGGCGACGACCTCTACCACGAGGCCATCGGCGAGCTCTTCCAGGGCACGCCCGAGCCGCTGCGCGTCATCCGCTGGAAGGACATCTACGACAAGCTCGAGGCGGCCGTCGACCGCTGCGAGCAGGCCGCCAACATCATCGAGTCCGTCATCATCAAGCACGTGTGAAAAGCGGCGGCGGGCGGTGAGAGGTGAGAGGAGGCGGGGCCCGCCTCTCTTTCCCACCGCCCGCCACCCTTCACCCGCCACTCCCGAGCCTATGACTGCCACCATCACCTTCGTCGTCATCATCATCGTGATCGCGTTGATCTTCGACTACATCAACGGGTTCCACGACGCGGCGAACTCCATCGCGACGGTCGTCTCGACGCGGGTGCTCTCGCCCGGCGCGGCGGTCGTCTGGGCGGCCTTCTTCAACTTCATCGCGTTCGTGGTGCTGGGCGAGGCCGTGGCGAAGACCATCGGCAAGGACATGGTGGACATCAAGGCCATCCCGCAGGGCTGGCAGCTCTGGGTGCTGCTGTGCGGGCTCATCGGGGCCATCGTCTGGAACCTCATCACCTGGTACTACGGCATCCCGTCTAGCTCCTCGCACGCGCTCGTCGGCGGCTACGCGGGCGCGGCCATGGCGGCCTCGGGCTTCGGCGTCATCCTGCCCGCGGGCTGGACGAAGACGGTCATCTTCATCGTGCTCTCGCCGCTCATCGGGGCGCTGCTCGGCTTCATCATCATGGTTTCGGTGATGTGGATTTTCCGGCGCTGGTCGCCGCACCGCGTGGACAAGTTCTTCCGCAAGGGGCAGCTCGTCTCGGCCGCGCTCTTCAGCCTCGGCCACGGCGGCAACGACGCGCAGAAGACGATGGGCATCATCGCCGGCGTGCTCGTCGCCTCGAACTACGACCCGAACGCGTCCAGCGACATCCCGATGTGGGTGGTGCTCATCTGCCACGCGGCCATCGGGCTGGGGACGCTCTCGGGCGGCTGGCGCATCGTCAAGACGATGGGCTCGCGCATCACGAAGCTCAAGCCCGTGGGCGGCTTCAGCGCCGAGACGGCCGCCGCCGCCGCCATCATCGGCGTCACCTTCGGCGGCATCCCCGTCTCGACGACGCACACCATCACGGGCGCAATCGTCGGCGTCGGCGCGACCCGCCGCCTCTCGGCCGTCAAGTGGGGCGTGGCGGGGCGCATCGTCTGGGCGTGGGTGCTGACGATCCCGCTCGCCGCGCTCATCTCCGCGGTCTCCTTCTGGCTCTACCGCGCCGTCAGCGGCCAGTTCTGAGGGGCGTCCGCGGCCGCGCGGGCGACAGGGCCCGCCGCCCCGCTCAGAACGTGACGAGGGACGTCAGCCAGCCCCCGCCCAGTTGCGTGAGCCACGCGGCCACCCCGAGCCATCCGACCGAGAACCCGAAGAGCGCGGGCAGCCTGCCTGACTTCAGCGGCGAGCGGTCGAGCGACACGGCCGCCGCGAACGAGAGCGCCAGCGCCGCCGGCGCGAGCAGACCCCAGACCAGGATGAGCCCCACCGCGAAGCCCCACCCCTGCCCCGCCTGCGACAGCACAAGCGGCGCGA
>DASVSK010000912.1:0-4024 GCA_036388135.1 Pyrinomonadaceae bacterium
AATTCTTTTACTCTCGGCGGTCCTAGTTCCGCTTCGTCTCCGTCTTGCCGGCGGGCTTGCCGCCGCCCTTCGTCTCGGCGACGGGGAAGCCGCGCTTGCGCATCAGCGCCTCGACGCGCGGGTCGCGGCCGCGGAAGGAGCGGTAGGCCGCGGCCGGGTCGACCGTGTTGCCGACCGAGAAGATGAACTTACGCAGGCGCTCGGCGACGCCCTTGTCGTACGCGCCGCCGCCCTCGACGAAAGCCTCGAAGGCGTCGGCCGTCAGGACGTCAGACCAGAGGTAGCTGTAGTAGCCGGCCGAATAGCCGTCGCTCGCGAAGACGTGCCCGAACTGCGGCGTGCGGTGGCGCATCACCAGCTCCGAAGGCATCCCCAGCTCGGCGAGCGTCTTCTTCTCGAAGGCGTCGGGGTCGATCCTCTCGGAGCCCGCGAGGTGGAGCTTCATGTCGACGAGCGCGGACGAGAGGTACTCGGTCGTGGCGAAGCCCTCGTTGAAGGTCGAGGCGCGCTTGATGCGTTCGACGAGCGTCTGCGGGATGGGCTTGCCCGTCTGGTAGTGGACGGCGAAGCGCTGCAAGACCTCGGGCGTCGAGAGCCAGTGCTCCAATAGTTGCGACGGGAACTCAACGTAGTCGCGCGAGACGGCCGTGCCGGCCAGCGTCGGGTAGGTGACCGACGATGAGAGGCCGTGGAGCGCGTGGCCGAACTCGTGGAACATCGTCTCGGCGTCGTCCCAGGAGATGAGCACCGGCTCGCCCGGCTTGCCCTTCGCGAAGTTCGAGTTGTTCGAGACGATGGTCGTGACATCCCCGTCCATCCGCTCCTGGCTGCGGTAGGCGTTCATCCACGCGCCCGAGCGCTTGCCCTCGCGCGCGTACGGGTCGAAGTACCACAGGCCGACGTGGCGGCCCGACTTCCTGTCGGTCACCTCCCAGACGCGCACGTCCGGGTGGTAGACGGGGACGCCCGCGGCGGGCTTGAACTCGAAGCCGAAGACCTCGCCCGCCACCCAGAAGATGCCCTCGCGCAATTTCTCAAGCTGGAGGTACTGCTTGACCTCGTTCTGGTCGAGGTCGTAGCGCGCCTTCCTGACCTTCTCCATGTAGTAGCGGTAGTCCCACGGCTCGATCTTTATCTTCGCGCCCTCCTTGTCGGCGAGCGCCTGCATGTCTGCGACCTCCTCGCGGACGCGCGCCACCGCGGGCTTCCACACGGCCTCCATCAGCTCCATCGCGCGCTCGGGCGTCTTCGCCATCGCGTTCTCCAGACGCCAGTGCGCGTGCGTCGGGTAGCCGAGCAGCTTGGCGCGCTCGGCGCGGAGCTGTAGCACCTCGGTGATGATGGAGTTGTTATCGTTCTTGTCACCGTTGTCGCCGCGGTTGACGAACATCTTCCAGACCTTCTCGCGCAGGTCGCGGCGGTCGGAGTAGGTCAGGAACGGGTCGACGGATGAGCGCGTGTTGAGGATGACCCACGCGCCGGGCTGCTTCTTCGACGCGGCCGCTGCCGCGGCGGCGTCGCGCAGCGGCTGCGGCAGCCCGGCCAGCTCCTCCTCGCTCTTCAGGACTAGAAAGAGGTCGTTCTCGTCCGAGAGCAGGTGCTGGTTGAAGCTCGTGTAGAGCCCGGCGAGCTTCTGGTTTATCTCGGAGAGCCGCGCCTTCGACTTCGCGTCGAGCCGCGCGCCGGCGCGCACGAAGTTGGTGTAGTAGAGCCAGGAGAGGCGCTGCTGCTCGGGGGTCAGCTTCGCCTTCGCGGGCGAGTTGTAGACGGCCTCGATGCGCCGGAAGAGCGCCTCGTTCTGCGTGATCTTGTCGTTGAAGGCGGCGAGCCGCGGGGCCATCTCGCGCTGGACGGCCTGGAACTCGGGCGTGTTCATCGTCGAGCCCCAGACGCCGTAGAAGGTCGTCACGCGGTCGAGCGTCTGCCCGGCGCGCTCCATCGCCGCGACGGTGTTCTCGAAGGTCGGGGCCGCGGGGTCTTTGGCGATTTTGTCTATCTCGGCGAGCTGTTCGGCCATGCCCGCTTCGAGCGCCGGCTTGAAGAACGCGACCTCGACGCGGTCGAAGGGCGGCACGCCGCCGTGGGGCCCCGTCCACTCGGCGAGGAGAGGGTTCGGTTTCGCCTGCGCGACGGCGCCGGCGGTGCTGGTCTGGGCGGCCTGCCCTTCGGCGGCGCTCTCGGCGTTAACGCTCATAGCTGCGACACAGCCCGCGACCGCGGCCGCGAAAAGAAGCACGCCGCTGCGGGTGATGAATTTGGACATGAGGTCTCTAACTCCCGGTCTGGAAAAAACTCTCGTCGCGCCCGCGTCGGGCGCGGCCTTTGGAAAATTTGGCTGCTAAGACCTTACATCGAATCCGGCCGGAAATCTACCGCGCGCGGGGGCGGGATGTGCGAAAAAGCCGCGTAAGTCTGCATCTTTCGCCTTGCGGCGGAGCCGACCCGCGCGCGACCCGGCGACGCCTCGATCCCCCACGCCGAAGCCCGGCCGCGCCTCTTAAAAACTGTGTCGCCGTGCCCTCGCGCCTCCGCGTCGAGTCCCTGCCGACTCGCCCGCCGGCGTCCTCGCTAGGAGACGAACGGCCGAGCGGTTAAAGTGTGGAGGTGCAAGCGGGAGTCGAAGTCATTCTTAACGCCGACTCGGGGGGCAGCGAGGCGGAGAGCCTGCGGCTGCTCGTCGCGCGGGAGTTCAGCTCACACGGGGTCGAGGCGGAGATCATCCTCGCCGGGGGCGGCGCGCGGCTGGCCGCCGCGGCGCGGCGCGCGCGCGAGTCCCCGAGCCAGACCGTGGTCGCGGCCGGCGGGGACGGCACCATCAACGCCGTGGCCTCGGCGCTGCTCGGCACCGGGAAGAGGCTCGGAGTCCTGCCCGTCGGCACGTTCAACTACTTCGCCAGGAACCTCGGGATACCGCTCGACGTCGCGGAAGCCGTCCGCACCGTCGTAGGGGGGCACGCCGCCGAGGTCGACGTCTGCGAGGTCAACGGACGCATCTTCATCAACAACTCAAGCATCGGCCTCTACCCGAGCATCATCCGGCAGCGCGAGCAGGAGTACCGGCGCTGGGGCCGCCGCCAACTGGTGGCCTACGCCGCGGTGTTGCGCGCGCTCCTCGGCCGCAACGCGTTCCTGAACGTCCGCATCACGACCGAGGGCGGGGAACTGGTGGAGCGCACGCCGCTCATCTTCGTCGGCGGCAACAAGTACCAGATAGAGGAGTTCGACCTGCCGGGTCGCAGGTGCGTCAACCGCGGCGAGCTAGCCATCTACGTCGCGCGCGCCGACGGCAAACTGGGTCTGCTCCGGCTGGCCTTGCAGGCGCTCCTGCGCCGCCTGCGCGGCGAGCGCCGCCTGGAAGTACTGTGCGCCGGCGAGGCCCTGGTCGAGACGCGGCGCAAACGACTCCCCGTGGCGCTCGACGGCGAGGTGGTCGTCTTGCGGACGCCGCTTCATTTCAAGACGCGGCCGGGCGCGCTCAAGGTTCTCGTCCCCGAAGGCGTTTAACCCGACGACCCTTCCCGCCGGACGAGGCGAGAGCCCGCCCCTTCAACCAGTCCGGCATCACCCGCAGGCCAGGAAAGTTACGGCCGGCGCGGCCTACCCTTCGACCTTCTTGATAATGCCCTTCGGCCACTTCTGCGGCGTCGGCCCGGACGAATTGTGAGGCCACACCATCACAGGCGAGACCATGTCTGACGCAGACCGACCGCGTGCAGCAGCCCCAGGCCGAGGCAGATGCCCGAGCTCCAGTACCAGAAGGCGGCGCTGTTGCCGGGGAAGAAGGGTTGAAGCGGCACGAAGGCGAGCGCCCGCAGGAGGTAGACTCCGGTAATAGCGCACAGCGCCGGGCGCAGCAGCGGCAGCCGCGGGATAAGCCCGACGCCTGACCACGCGTACAGCGCCCAGACGCCCAGGACGGCCGCGATGCCGAGAGTTACGACCGTGGGGTACCAATGGCCGCGGGCGGCCATCCGCGCCATGCCCTCACCGGCCCCGAAGAAGCGATACCAATCGGGGCCGCCCG
>DASVSK010000913.1:0-3124 GCA_036388135.1 Pyrinomonadaceae bacterium
TACCACGTCATGGTCTTCCTCGGCCGCGCGCGCGCCGCCGCCGGGGGCGCGTCCGACTGGGTCGTCTACCATACGGGCGCGTCGCCCGACGACGGCGGCGAGGTCAGGAAGGTGCGCCTCTCCCTGCTCGCGCGCCACCCCGACCCGCGCTGGCGACCCGTCGAAGGCAACAGGAACTTTCTCGGCTTCTACCGTTTGAAAATCCTTGAGTAGCCAGTAGTCAGTAGACAGTAGTCAGTAGGGCTCCGCCTGACGGACGTTGACGCCGACACTCGGACGATTCATTAACGACGGCTTTTCTACTGTCTACTGACTACTGACTACTGGCTACTTCCCCGGAGGGCTCATGTCCCGTCGCACGCTCCTGACAACCGTTGCGGTCTACGCGGCCGCGCTGGCGCTCGTCCTCGGGTTCGTCGCCCTGCGCGTCAAGGCGCGCTACGCCTACGCGGCGGCGGCCGCGCCGGAGTCGCTCCCCTACTCGGGGCAGACGCCGCAGCCGCCCGACCCGCACGCCAAGCCCTTCTTCTCGCTCCACACCAGCCGCACCTACGCGACCACCGACCGCGCGCGCCTCTGGGTCAACTACCGCGGCGTCGGGGCCCTGGACTTCCGCGTCTACAAGGTCAAAGACCCGGTCAAGTTCTTCCGCGGGCTGGACAACCCGCACCAGGTCGGCGAGGACGAGGAGGCCGAGGTCGGCAAGAGCGTGGAGAAGAAGCCGACCTTCCTTGAGAAGCTGCGGCAGTTCAAGAGCTGGGGCTTCGGGCTGGTCAAGACCTACGTCAGGCAGCAGCTCCAGAACCAGTCGCGCAAGGGCTTCAACCAGCGCTTCCGCCAGGAGGAGGACGACACGAGCAACCGCACGCCCCTGAACGTCGCCACCGACTTCGCGCGCGTGCCGCTGCTGAACCCCGACCAGATGGTGACGAGCTGGCGCGAACGGCTTCCGCCGCTCGAAGACGTCTACGACCGCCGGATGATAAGCCTCGGGCGGCGCGAGGCGGGCGTCTACCTCGTCGAGGCCGTCCACGACGACCTGCGCGCCTTCGGCATCCTCATCGTCAGCGACCTCGCCACCGTCCAGAAGACGGCGCGCGACGGCTCGATGCTCGTCTACGCCGTCGAGCGGAAGACGGGTCAGCCGCGCGAGGGCGTCCGTGTGCTCGTCGTCCGCAAGCGCGCCGACGTCACCTCGGGCGCGACCGACAGGCAGGGGCTGCTCAAGCTCAAGGTCGTCGAGAAGAGCCCGCCCGCGAAGCCGGGCGACGAGGAAGAGGAGCCCGCCGAGGACGAAGAGACGCCGCCCGAGGAGGCGCAGACGTCGGACTCCTACCTCGTCATGGCGAGCGAGGGCGACAACTTCGCCATCTCCGACCTGGAGTCCTACTATTTCGGCGGCTACGGCGAGGAGGAGGGCGGCGGCGGCCCGGAGCTGACGAGCCTCATCTACACCGACCGCCCCGTCTACCGCCCCGAGCAGAAGGTCTACTTCAAGGGCATCCTCCGCGAGCGCGCCGAAGACGGCTACCGCCTCCCGGCGGGGCGAACCGCCTCCGTCACCGTCACCGACCAGGAGGGCGCGACCGTCTACGAGCAGGAGCTGCCGCTCTCGACGCGCGGCACCTTCAGCGGCGAGCTGGACCTGCCCGAGGAGACGCCGCTCGGCTCCTACAACGTCAACGCCGCGGTCGGCGAGTCGTCCGCCACCGGCTACTTCACGGTCGAGGAGTACAAGAAGCCCGAGTACAAGGTGAGGGTGACGACGCCGCAGGCGTTCGCCCGCGCGGGCGAGCGGACGCGCTTCACCGTCTCGGCCAACTACTTCTTCGGCTCGCCCGTCACGAAGGCTTCGGTCAAATACTACGTCTACCGCTCGCGCTATTACGGGTGGTGGCGCGAGTCCGGCGACGACTCCGGGGACGAGTTCGGCGCGGACCCGACGGCCGACGAGGGCGGCGGCGACGACCACGGCGGCTACGGCGACGAGATGGTGCACGAAGGCGACGGCAGGCTGAACGAGCAGGGCCGCCTCGAAATAGACTTCGACGTCCCGCGCGCCGACGCGAAGGACAGGTGGGACTACAGCTACCGCCTCGAAGCCGAGGTGACGGACGCCGCGCGCCGCTCGATGAGCGCCTCCACCTCCTTCACCGGCGTCCGCAGCAACGTCGTCGCCTCCGCCTTCCCCGACCGCTACGTCTACAGCCAGGGCGACCCGGCGCGCATCAACGTCCGCGCGGGCGACCGCGAGGGCCGCCCCGTCCAGACGCGCGTCAAGCTCACCTTCTTAGAGCGCCGCTGGCAGAAGGTCGTCAGGAAGACCGAGGACGGCTACGAGTACCCGGACTACGAGACGAAGGAGCGCGAGCTGTCGACGGCCGTCGTCGAGACGAACGCGCAGGGCGAGGGCGCTCTGGACTACGTCGCGCCCGCGCCGGGCAGCGTCCTCATCAGGACGACGGTCGAGGAGGCGGGCAAGCCCGTCGTGATGGAGGCCGGCTACCTCTGGGTGGCCGACCGCGAGGGGCGCTGGCAGGACGTCTCCTACGACGCGGAGGGCGAGATCAAGCTCGTCCCCGACAAGAAGTCTTACCGGCCGGGCGAGACGGCGCGGGTGCTGGCGCTGCTGCCGAAGGAGGGGGCGCACCTGCTCGTGACGACCGAGATGGACGGCGTCCTCAACGTGCGCCAGCTCGACGTCGAGGGGCGCGCCGCCATCATCGACCTGCCCATCGAGGCGCGCTTCGCGCCCAACGTCTCGCTCAACGTCACCTACGTCCGCGGGGGCGAGATGTACACGCAGAGCGCCGACGTCAGGGTGCCCGCGCGCGACAAGATGCTGAGCCTGGAAATTATCCCGAACAAGAAGGAGTTCAGGCCGCGCGAGACCGCCTCCTACACCGTGCTCGCGCGCAACGCGGACGGCTCGCCCGCCGCGGGCGCGGAAGTCTCGCTCGGCGTCGTCGACGAGGCCGTCTACAGCATCACGCCCGAGTCGGCCGCCGACATCCGGCGCGTCTTCTACGGCCAGCGCTACAGCTCGGTGCAGACCTCCTTCTCGGTCAACTACTACTTCGCCGGCTACGCCGGGACGAAGACGCTCAACCTCGCGCGGAAGAGG
>DASVSK010000914.1:0-1660 GCA_036388135.1 Pyrinomonadaceae bacterium
GCGGAGACGGCCGCTCACCTGTCGGGGCTCTACGGCTCCCGCGCGGTCGAGGTGATGGGGCTCGCCGCCTCCGACGGCCGCCTGCGAGAGAGGCTTGCACCCGGTTACCCCGATATCGCCGCGCAGGTCATACACGCCGTCCGCGCGGAGCAGTGTCAACGGTTGAGTGATTTTATCCTCCGGCGTACGACGCTCGGGTTCAGCCGCGACCAGGGGGTCAGCGCGGCGGGGAAAGTTGCAGCCCTCATGGCGCGCGAGCTGGGGTGGCCGCCGGAACGTGAGGCCGCGGAGGCGCGGGCGTTTAACGAATACGTCGAGACGACACAGGCTTTCCGGCGGGCGACGCGGCCGGCCGGAAGGGTGAGAGGAGCTTCCGATGAGTGAAGGCTACGTGCTGGCCGTCGACCAGGGGACGACGGGGACGACCGTGCTCGTCTTCGACCGGGAGGTGAACATCAAGGGGAGGGCCTACTCGGAGATCAAGCAGCACTACCCGAGGCCCGGCTGGGTCGAGCACGACCCGGCGGAGATTTGGAAGGTCACCATGAAGGTGGTCGCCGACGCCCTAGCCGACGCGGGGGTCGAAGCACGCGAGCTGCGGGGCGTCGGCATCACCAACCAGAGGGAGACCGCGGTTCTGTGGGATCGCGCGACGGGGGAGCCCGTCGCCAACGCCATCGTCTGGCAGGACAGGAGGACGGCCGGGCTTTGCGACGAGTTAAAGGCGCGGGGGCTGGAGGAGGACGCGCGGGCGCGCACCGGCCTCATCTTCGACGCCTACTTCTCCGGCACGAAGGTGAAGTGGCTTCTGGACGAGAGCCCCGAGTTGCGGAAGCGCGCGGCGCGCGGGCGAATCGCGTTCGGGACTATCGACTCCTGGCTGGTCTGGAACCTGACGGGCGGGCGTGCCCACGTGACCGACTACTCGAACGCCTCAAGGACGCTCCTCTATAACATCCATGGGCTGCGCTGGGACGAAGAGCTACTCGGGCTGTTCGACATTCCGCGGGCGATGCTGCCGGGGGTGAACCCCTCCTCGCACGTCCACGCATACACCGACCCGGAAGTCTTCTTCGGCCGGAGCGTCCCCATCGCCGGAATCGCGGGCGACCAGCAGGCCGCCCTCTTCGGCCACGCCTGCTTCGACGAGGGGTTCGTCAAAAACACCTACGGCACCGGCTCCTTCCTCCTCATGAACACGGGCGTCGAGGCCGTCCCGAGCAGGGAAGGGCTGCTCACGACCATCGCCTGGGGGCTCGGCGACGCTCCCGTGGAGTACGCGCTCGAAGGGTCGATATTCGTCACGGGGGCGGCGGTGCAGTGGCTGCGCGACGGCCTCAAGATCATCGACACAGCCGCCGACACCGAGCCGCTGGCGCGCGTCCTCGACGGTAACGAGGGCGTCTACTTCGTGCCCGCGCTGGCGGGACTGGGCGCGCCCCACTGGGACCCGTACGCGAGGGGCACCATCGTCGGCATCACGCGGGGGACGGGGCGGGAGCACCTCGCGAGGGCGGCGCTCGAAAGCATGTGCTACCAGACCTGCGACGTGGTCGAAGCCATGTCGCGCGACTCGGGCCTGAAGATAAGGGAGATGAAGGCGGACGGCGGGGCCGTCGGGAACAGCTTCCTGATGCAGTTCCAGGCGGACATGCTGAAC
>DASVSK010000915.1:0-2190 GCA_036388135.1 Pyrinomonadaceae bacterium
CACAGTCCTCTTCAACCCCGAGCGCCCGTACGACTCCTCGGCGTCGAACGTCAAGGTAGACCTGGCCTCGATCACGGTCGAGCTCTCGGCCGGGGGCATCAGCCTCCTCGAACACGGCCGGATGATCTACCGCGACGTGAGGTTCGGCACGGCCCACATCGCTAAAGACCAGCCCCCGAGCACGGGCGCTTACACCCTGAACAAGTCCTTCGAGCAGCCTTACGAGATCAGCGAACAGCAGACTTTCATGGTCTTCGGAGTCGTGCCCGTGACGCTCAGCTACGACATCGCGGCCGGCGTCGCCCTCGACGTCAACGCCACCATCTTCAAGCAGGGCGTGACGGGCGGACTGACCACCCGCTGCTACCTCAACGCCTCGGGCCAGGCGGTCGCGGGGCACCCGGACCTCGCGTGGGCCGGCGCGACCTTGAACGTCAAAGTGCTCGACGACAGGACCAACCTCTACGTCAACTCGTTCCAGACCGGCGCGGGCCGCGTCGCGCTCGAAGGCGACCACCAGTTCTCGGCCCTCTCGGGCGGGATGACGCTCACCGCAGGCTTCGCCCACCCGTGCCCCGACCCGGTCGAGCAGGTCAAGAAGGTCGTCGGCTCGCTCTGGGCCGTCGTCGAGGGCGAGGACGTGCCCGTCCCGCTGTGCAAGACCGAGTTGAGCGAAACCGTCTGGTCGTTCGACGGCTATTCGAGCAGCGAGGCGCTCTTCTAACACGCGCATTCACTCTCCGCCCGCCCGCGCGCGGACGGAACGTAACATTCGGACTGGAGGAACAGATGAACAGAACCATGGTCGCGCTCTGCGCGCTCGCGTTAACACTCGTGCCGACCCGGCCCGCCGCCGGGCAAGGCCCGGCCACCGACCTGACCATGCGCCGCGCGCTCTACTTCACCGGCGCGAAAACGGACAAGATCGACACCCGGGCCGCGGCGAAGGGCGGCGACCTCTACGTCGTCGAGAACGGGCGGATGACCCTCAAGAGGTCGCAGGCGACGAAGTGCGAGGCGGGCGGCTGCTACTTCAACTTCGGGTTCATCGCCTTCCGCAACCCCGCTGCGGGCGCGCTCTCGACCTACGGACTCATCGAGGTCGAGGGCGGCGGCCTCTCCGGCAACACCGTCCACTTCGCCGACAAAGCCGGGACGCGTCAGGGGGTCTTCCCCGTCAAGCTCGCCGACGGGGTGAACAAGCTGACCTTCCGCATCGACCCATACGCGAAGACGCAGGAGTCGGACGAAAGTAACAACGGCTTCAGCGTGACTGTCGTCGTCCAGGGCTGAAGCCCCTGTAGCCATATCGGTAGTGCTGCAAAAGCTTTCTGACCACACAGGATATCGAGGTCTAGAGGACCCTTGCCGCCTCTACTAATTGCGGTCAAAATATTTTTTGCAGCACTACCCCACGGAGACCGTCTTCCTGCACTCGGCCGCCTCGGCCGCCAGCGTGATGTCCATCTCCCCGCGACTCTCCTTTCTGCCACCTCCGTCGCCTTGCGCAGCGCCTCGGCGTAGCTCCCCTCCTCCTTCTCGGCGTCGAGCCTGACCTTCTCCAACTCCCGCAGGGCGACCTCCTCCTCGCGGGTCTGCTCGCGGATGCGGCGCTGCTCCTCCCTCTCCTCGTGGAACTTCTCTTTGTACTCGTAGGCGAGGAATAGCTCTTCCAGCTTCAGGTTGAGGTAGTCGCCTGAAGTGTGTCAGGTCTGCGCCTCGGCCATGTCGTTGATGGCCTCGTAGCGGTGCGTGAAAACTCCTCCGAGGAATTTTTTAACGGAAGGTGGGTGCGATTTTCACCGCCCACTCTCTCTGTATATCGAAGAAAGCAGGAGCGGCCCGCTTTGGCCTCCCGGTTAAGTCCGGGGTTTGCCACGGCAGCCTTTACCATCAACCCAAACACTCTGGAGGAAGATCACTATGATGACGAGAAACCTCTTCTACGTCGCGGCCGCCTCGTTGATTCTCGGCTTGGCGCTCATGTTCGGCCCGGCGCGCCCGGCGCTGGCGCACGGCGGCTTTGCAGTGAAGGCTTACACCCCTTACAAGTCCGGCAAGTCGGTCGTCTCCACCGGGCGGATGTATGTTTACGGCTGGCACGCCGCGGCGCGCGTTGAAGTAGTGGCCAAGAGGAAGGTGTGTGGCTTCTGGGGGTGCAGCTTCGAGACTAAAGCGACCAAGTCTAAA
>DASVSK010000916.1:0-2546 GCA_036388135.1 Pyrinomonadaceae bacterium
TCCTCAGGCACCGCGCCGACGGGGTGCCACGTGCTGAAGGTCGTGTTCTCCGTCGGGCCGTAGACGTGCAGCAGGTGCCGCGGCCCGCCCTTGGACAACGCCTCGCGCACCCACTTCGGGTCGGCGGCCTCCCCGCCGAAGAGCAGGCAGCGGAGCGGCGCGAAGGCTTCGGGCCGCGCGGCGGCGATCTGGTTGAAGAGCGCGGTGGTGAGGAAGAGCACGGTGACGCCCCGCCCGCTGATGTGGGCGGCCAGCGCGGACGGCGAGAGGGCCGTGTCGCGCGGGACGATGTCGAGCCGCGCGCCGTTAAGCAGCGCGCCCCAGATTTCAAAAGTGGCGGCGTCGAAGGTGGCCGTCGAAGCCTGCGCCACGCAGTCCGCGGCCGAAAGCTCGACGTAGTTCGTCCCGCGGACGAGGCGGTTGACGGCGCGGTGCCCGACGGCGACGCCTTTCGGCCGACCGGTCGAGCCCGACGTGTAGATGACGTAGGCGAGGCTTTCCGCCGTGGCCTCGCGGGACGGGTTCTCCGCGCTCTCGCGGTCGATCTCTTCCCGGTCGCCGTCGAGGCAGACGACCCGCGCCCCTGATTCGGGCATCGCGTCGGGCAGCGCGCCGAGCTGCTTCCGCGCGGTCAGGAGCACGCGCACGCCCGCGTCTTCGAGCATGAATCGGAGGCGCGGCTTCGGGTACGCCGGGTCGAGGGGGACGTAACAGCCCCCGGCCTTGAGCACGGCGAGGAAGGCGACGACCATCTCGGGCGAGCGTTCCATCATGACGCCGACGCGCGTGTCCGCGCTGACGCCGAGCGCGCGCAGGCGGCGTGCGAGGCGGTTGGCGCCCGCGTTCAGCTCGGCGTAGGTGACGCGCTCGTCGCCGGAGACGACGGCGACCGCGCCGGGCGTGCGCGCGGCCTGCGCCTCGAACAACTCATGCACGCAGGCGTCGCGCGGGTAGACGCCGCGCGTGTCGTTCCACCCGGCGAGCACCTGTCGCCGCTCGGCCTCGGTCAGCAGCGGCAGGTCGGGCAGCCTCGTGTCCGGGTCGGCGACGACGCCTTCGAGCAGGTTGCGGAAGTGGCCGAGCAGTTGCTCGACGGTCGCGGCGTCGAACAGCTCCGTGCTGTAGATGAGGCTGCCCGAGAGCGCGCCGCCGCCCTCCCACAGGTGGAACTCAAGGTCGAACCGCGTCGCGTCGTTGCCGATCTCGACCGGGGCGACCCGCAGGCCGGGCAGCGCGAACTCTTCGAGCGGCGCGTTCTGTAGGGAGAACATGACCTGGAAGAGCGGGTTGCGGCTCAGGTCGCGCTCGGGTTGCAGCTCCTCGACCAGTCGCTCGAAGGGCAGCTCCTGGTGTGCGTAGGCCCCGAGCGTCGCCGCCCTCACGCGCCCCAAAAGCTCGCGGAACGTCGGCCGCCCCGAGAGGTCTGTGCGCAGCGCCAGCGTGTTGACGAAGAAGCCGACCAGACCTTCGACCTCGCGCCGCGTGCGGCCGGCGATGGGCGCGCCGATGACGACGTCCTCCTGCCCCGTGTAGCGGTGCAGGAGCGCGTTGAAGGCCGCCAGCAGCGTCATGAACAGCGTCACGCCTTCGCGGCGGCTGAAGGTCTTGAGCCGCTCGGTCAGCTCTTCCGGCAGCTCGAAGTGTCTGTCCGCGCCCTCGTAGCTGAGGGCGGGCGGGCGCGGCCTGTCCGTGGGCAGGGCGAGGACGGGGAGTTCGCCGCCGAGCTGCTGCCGCCAGTAGCGGAGTTGCTCCTCCAGCACCTCGCCTTGCAGCCACTCGCGCTGCCAGACCGCGAAGTCCGCGTACTGAATCGGCAGCCCGGCGAGCGGCGAGGGCTCGCCCCGCAGGCACGCCGCGTAGAGCGCGGAGAGGTCGCGGAGGAAGACGCCGACCGACCAGCCGTCGCTGACGATGTGGTGCGTCGTGATGAGCAGGATGTGTTCCCGCTCGCCGAGGCGGAGCAGCCGCGCGCGCGTGAGTGGGGCGCGCGCGAGGTCGAACGTCCGGCGCGCTTCCTCGACGGCGAGGCGCACGGCCTCCGGCTCCCGGCTCGCCTCCGGCAGCCCGGAAAGGTCTGTCACTTCCAGGCGCAGCGGCGCGTGGTCGTTGACGACCTGCACGGGCCGCCCGCCGTCGGTCGTAAAGCTTGTGCGCAGCGCCTCGTGGCGGCGGACGACTTCGTTGAAGCCGCGCTCAAGGGCGTTCACGTCAAGGCTCCCGCTGAGGCGCAGCGCCTCGGGGATGTTATAGAAATGGCTGTCGTGCGCGAGGCGGTCGATGAACCAGAGGCGCTGCTGCGCGAAGGAGAGCGGGAAGGCGCGCGCGCCGCCGCGCCCGGCCGCGCGGATGGGGGTCAACTCTCTTGGTGCGGCGGCCGCCGCCCCGGCCGCGACTTCGTCGCCGGGCGACGCGGCCGCTTGCGTCTCCCGACCCGCGCCGACGCGCGCCACCGCGTCCGGGTAACGTTCGACGAGGTAGGCGCAGAGAGAGGCGACGTCGGGCGCGTCGAAGAGCGCGACGACGTAGACGACCGCGCCGAGACTCTT
>DASVSK010000917.1:0-2772 GCA_036388135.1 Pyrinomonadaceae bacterium
CCGTTCGCGCGCCGCGCGGCCGAAGGGCGTATACGCGAACAGGCCGCGGCGCTCGTCGCGCGCATCGAGGCGCGACGCCTTCAGGCCGAACTGGAGAGCCGCCGCGCCGCAGAGTCGGCACGCGCCGACGCGGGGCCGCCCGCGCAGCCCTGCGACGTCCCCGTGGGCGGCGGCCCGCAGCACAAGCGGCTCCGCTTCGAGGGCTCGCAGGTCTGCGGCCGCCTCGCCGAGATAGAGTGCGCCGACGCGGGCGGCGTCGTGCTCCGCGTCGAGACGGCCGGCGGCACGCTGCGCCTGCGCGCCGAAGACCTGCGCGGCGTACGCTTCGTCACATACACCGCGGCCGTCAAGACGGGCCGCCTCGAATGCGGCCCGCGCGAGCGCGCCGACCACGTGCTCGTCACCTACCGCTCGAAGCGTGACGAGCGCGCGGCCTCCGACGGCGAGGCCGTCGCCGTCGAGTTCATCCCCGAAGACTGGAACCCTTAAGCGGGCCGCGCCCCTTCGACCCCTTCCGATGACACGTCAGGACAGAGACGCAGAGGGCCGCGGCCTCGCCAGGCGGCTGGGGCTCTTCGACGCGACGATGATCGTGATGGGGGGCATCGTCGGCGCGGGCATCTTCGTCAACCCGCACGTCGTCGCGCTACAGGTTCACACGCCCTACCTCATCCTCGGCGCGTGGCTCGCGGGCGGGGCCGTCGCGCTCGCGGGCGCGTTCGTCTACGCCGAGTTGGCCGCGCGACGCCCCGAGGTTGGCGGGCAGTACGCCTACCTTCGCGAAGCCTTCCACCCCTCGGTCGCCTTCCTCTACGGCTGGTCGCTGCTGCTCGTCATCCAGACGGGCGGGATGGCCGCGGTGGCCGTCACCTTCGCGCGCTACTTCTCCGAGCTGACGGGCACGCCCCTGCCCGACTGGGCCGTGGCCGCCGCGGCGCTCGCGCTGCTGACGGCGGTCAACTGCCTCGGTGTGCGCGCGGGCAGCAACGTGCAGAGCCTCCTGATGGTCTTGAAGATTCTGGCCGTGGCGGCGCTCGTCGCCTGCGGCCTCTTCGCCGTCGCGGAGCCGCACGCGCTGACGGGAGGGCCGCTGCTCGACCGTCCCGCCTCGTTCGGACTCCTCGCGGGCGTGGGGGCGGCGCTGACGCCGGTGATGTTCGCTTACGGGGGTTGGCAGACGGCGAGCTTCGTCTCGGGCGAGATGCGCGAGCCGCGGCGGGACCTGCCGCGCGGGCTGCTGCTGGGAGTCTGCGGCGTCGTGCTGCTCTACACGCTGGTCAACGTCGCCTCCCTGCGCGCGCTGGGCGCGGAGGGGTTGGCCGCGACGAAGACGCCCGCGTCCGCGCTGATGCGGCTCGTGCTGGGCGAGGCGGGGGCGCGGCTCATCGCCGTCGGCATCGCCGTCTCGACGCTCGGCTTCCTGAGCCAGAGCATGCTCACCGCGCCGCGCGTCTACTTCGCGATGGCGGAGGACGGCCTCTTCTTCCGCGGCGTCGCGCGACTCTCGGGGCGCACGCGCGCGCCCGTCGTCGCCGTCGCCTTGCAGGGCGCGCTCGCCGCCGTCATCGCCGTCTCCGGGCGCTACGAGCAGATACTCAACTACGTCGTCTCGGTCGACTTCATCTGGTTCGGCCTGACCGCGCTCTCGCTCTTCGTCTTCCGCCGCCGCGCCGGCTCGCGCGCCGAAAGGTCTGAAGGGTCAGGAGAGTCTAACGGGGCGGGCGTCGGCTTCCGCGTCCCCGGCCACCCCTTCACGACCGCGCTCTTCGCCGCCGCCTGCGCGCTCATCGTCGCCGCGACCGTCTACCAGTACCCGCGCAACAGCGCCCTCGGCCTCGCCATCCTCGCCTCCGGCGTCCCCGCCTACTTCCTCTGGCGCAAACGGTGAGAATGAATTTTTGATTTTAGATTTGCGATTTTTTGACGGCCGCGCGGCTACTCTTAAAATCGGAAATCTAAAATCAAAAATTTCCCCCTTTAGCTTTTCCAGCAGGCGGCGGCGAGGCAGAGCCAGCCGGCGAGGAAGGCGAGGCCGCCGAGCGGCGTGACGGCACCGAGCCACCGCTGGCCGGTCAGGCTCAAGGCGTAGAGGCTGCCCGAGAAGACGACCGTGCCCGCGAGGAAGAGCCAGCCGCTCGCGGACGTCAGAGCGCCCGGCCAGCGCGCGTACGCCCACGCCGCGGCGAAGAGCGCGAAGGCGTGGTACATCTGGTAGCGCACGCCCGTCTCGAAGACCGCGAGCAGGTCTTCGCCGAGGCGCGACTTCAGCCCGTGAGCCCCGAACGCGCCCGCCGCCACGCCGACGAAGGCCGAGAGCGCGCCGATTAAGAAAAACAGTCTGTCCATAATTAAACCTGCCCTCCCGGCTCCCTTCAAATCTTCTTCAGACGGTCTTGAGCATCTCGCGCGCGTGGCGGCGCGCGGCGTCCGTGATCTCCGCGCCGGTGAGCATGCGCGCTATCTCCTCGACCCGGCGGCGGCGGTCGAGGCGTCCGACCGAGACCTCGGTGCGCCCGGCGGCGGCCTGCTTGTCGACGCGCAGGTGCGTGTCGGCGAAGCGCGCGATCTGCGCCTGGTGCGTCACGCAGAGCACCTGGTTGGTCTTCGAGAGCGCCTTCAGCTTGAGGCCGACCGCCTCCGAGACGCGGCCGCCGATGCCTGCGTCCACCTCGTCGAAGACGATGGTGCGCGGGAAGCGCGCCGGGCTCGCGCTCGTCTTCAGGACGAGCATCATGCGCGACGCCTCGCCGCCCGAGGCGACCTTCGCCAGCG
>DASVSK010000918.1:0-9209 GCA_036388135.1 Pyrinomonadaceae bacterium
CCCTCCGTCTGATGCTTGTTGACGCCGGGGGCGTCGCAGCCGGTTCGGCGCGCGTGCCCGCGTGCGGACACGCTCTCGGCTGACGTGGCGGATTGTAAGGTCGGGGCCCGGGCGGGCGAAGGCTTTTGTGATGAACTGGACGCGCCGCGTGATGAAGCGGCCTCGGCCGCGCGCGCCGTCCCGCTTTCACTTCACAGGCTGTTGCCGAGCGCCGACTGCAACTTCTCGCGGTAGCTGCGCGAGAGCGTGAGCTGCGTGCCGTCCTGGAGGATGACGTGGTACTCGCCGTGCGACCAGGGCTGGAGTTCCTTGATGCGGTTGATGTTGGCGATGGCCGAGCGGTGGATGCGGACGAAGTCCTTCGGGTCGAGCTGCGCCTCAAGGCTGCTGATGGTCTCGCGCAGGAGGTACGCCTTCTTGTTGGTGTGGATGGAGACGTAGTTGCCCTCGGCCTCGATCCAGTCGATCTCGTCCGTGTTGAGGAAGAAGACGCGGCCGCCGCTCTTGACGACCAGCCGCTCGCTGTAGCGCGTCTGCCCGCGCATCTGTTCGAGCAGCGCGAGGATGCGCTCGTCGAGCGGGCCGCCGTTCTCGCGCCTGATCTGGCGCTTGGCGCGCTCCATCGCGGCGCGGAAGCGCTCGCGGTCGAAGGGCTTGAGGAGGTAGTCGAGCGCGTGGAACTCGAAGGCGCGCACCGCGTAGTGGTCGTAGGCCGTGATGAAGATGACGGGCGGCAGCCCCTCGTCCTTGAGCGCTTCGAGCACGGCGAAGCCGCCGACCTCGGGCATCTGGACGTCGAGCAGGATGAGGTCGGGGCGCATCGACTGGACGGCCTCGATGGCCTCCGCGCCGTTGGTGCACTCGCCGACGACGCGGAGGTCCGGGTCGTCGGCCGCCATGCCGCGAATCTTCTCTCGCGCGAGCGGCTCGTCGTCGACGACGAGGACGCGGATGGGCGCCTGTGCGGCTTCCGTCATAAGTTCGGCGAATGGTAAATGGTCAATGGCGAACGGCGAATCGCGGACGGCGGCCGGGCCGCCGCCGGCCTCGGCGGTAAACCTTCCGGCCCGGAGGGGTGGCCGAAACGTTCACCACTCACCATCTACCATTCACTAGAAAGAAAACACCGTCCCGAAAGCGTTTGTGGCAAAAAACACCTTCGGGTTTCAGAAATTTTAACGTGGGGGTAGGGCGGCGGGTTCCAAAGTTTCGGCGTCAGCCCCTCGCGGCGGCCGGAATTTCCAGCGTCACGAGGAGCCCGCCGCCGGGGGCGTTCTCCAGCTCGAAGCGGTGCGAAGCCCCGTAGAGCTGTTCGAGCCTCGCACGCGTGTTCGAGAGCCCGAGTCCCACTTTCAACCTGTCGTCCGGCCTTGTGATGGCCTTTAGCCCCGGCCCGTTGTCCCACACCCGTATACGCAGCGAGCCGTTCTCGCGTTTCGCCGAAATCTCGACGCGGCCGGGCCCGCGCGTCTGCGCCACGCCGTGGCGCAGAGCGTTCTCGACGATGGGCTGGAGGATCAGATTCGGGACGGGCGTGTCGAGCGCCGAGGCGTCGACGTCGAGGCTGGTCGTCAGGCGGTCTTGAAAGCGGACGCGCTCGATTTCGAGGTAGCAGGTCAGGAACTCAAGCTCCTTCTGGAGCGTGACCTCCTGCGTGCCGGAGTTCTCCAGCGTGAGGCGGAGGAAGTCGCCGAGCCGCGCGATCATGCGGTCGGCCGCGTCGGGGTCGCGGTGCAGGAGGGCCGAGATGGAGTGGAGCGTGTTGAAGAGGAAGTGCGGCTGGAGCTGCATCTTGAGGGCTTCGAGCTGCGCGCGCGTGAGCTGCGTCTGGAGCCGCGAGGTCCTCAGCTCGCCCTCGCGGAAGCGCCGGTAGTAGCGGAAGACCTGGTTCAGCAGCAGCAGCAGGCCGTAGATGCCGTAGTTCTCGGACGAGTTGTAGATGATCCACTGGAGCGTCGTCCAGGGCTCGTAGTGCTTGCCGGGGCCGTGGACGAAGAGGAAGTGGTAGATGAGCTGGAACGTGCCGGAGATGACGAAGACGAAGCCGGTGGCGAAGAGCAGGTGGAGCAGCAGGTTGCGCAGCCAGCGTTTGCCCTCCAGCGGGAAGCGGTTGGCGAGCCACAGCGCGAAGATGGTGCCCACCGCCCAGAGGTACGGGTAGATGAACTGCTGCGAGGCGGCGACGCGCCAGGTGATCGGCCGCTCGCTGAGGAGGCGCGAGTAATAGAGCTGCCCCGTGAAGAAGAAGGCGAGCACCGTCCAGACGGCGACGCTGATGCCCCAGCGCGCGAGCAGCCCGCTCCAGGCACCCCCGCCTCCCTCCTCCTCCTCCTCCGCGTCGGCGAGCCGGACGCCTTCTAAAGTCTCCGCTTCAGTCATCTTGACGAACTTTCCTGCCGTCCTTTCAGCACACATGCGCCCGTGAGGCGTCCTTCCCCGTCCGGGGGAGGCGCGTCTTGAGGGGGGCGCGTTGTCGGTTTGACCTTTCGGCGCGGGGCGCGGTCGGGCGCAAGAAGGGAGGATAAGAGTTGGCGCGGGATTTGTGAAGGGTTGTGTGACAAAGCGGACTGCCCGCGGGACGAACGGGCGCGGGTGGTGACGGCTTCCCGGCCGCGCTTGTGGCAGAATCTACGCATGAAGCGCGCCTTGAAGTTCGTCGTGCAGGAGCACCACGCGAGCCGTCTCCACTGGGACTTCCGCCTTGAGATCGCGGGGACGCTCAAGTCCTGGGCGGTGCCGAAGGGGCCTTCGCTCGACCCGGCGGCGAAGCGTCTGGCCGTCGAAGTCCCCGATCACGCGCTCTCCTACTTCAACTTCGAGGGCGTGCTGCCCGAGGGGACGTACGGCGCGGGGCGCGTCTACCGGTGGGACGTCGGGACGTTCGTCCCGGAGGGCGACCCGTCGGAGGGGTGGCGCGCGGGCTCGCTCCGCTTCCGGCTCGAAGGCGGGCGGCTCGGCGGCGGCTGGCGGCTCTTCAGGATGAAGGGGCGCGAGGAGCGCGGCCGTCCGCTCTGGCTCCTGCAAAAACTCCCCGACGAGTTCGCCGCCCCCGGCCACGAGGCCGAGACCGTCGGCGAGCCCGACCGGCCGAAGCCGTCGGCGAAGAGACGCGCGACGAAGAAGGGCGCGGCGAAGAAAAACGCGGCGCAGAAGGGGAAGGCGGGCTAACGCCCGCGGCACCGTTCGGGAGTTAAAGATTGAGTCCTGACAGGCGGCGGCACAGGGGCGCGCACCCGGAGGACGCGCGGCTCTTCGAGGGGGCGTGGCTCGCGGCGCTCGGCGTCGCCACGTCCGAGCTGTCGTGGCTTCTGAGCCGGGGCTATCAGACGAAGTCGGCGCTCAAGCTCGTCGGCGACCGCCACGCCCTGCGCGAGCGGCAGCGGCTGGCGGTGGCGCGGGCGGCGTGTTCGGAAGAGAGCCTTGAGGGGAGGCGCGCGAGCCGCGTCGGCGGCTCGCAGGTCGCGGGCGAGGGGCTGGTCGTCGACGGCTTCAACCTCGTCATCACGTTGGAGGCGGCGCTGTCGGGCGGGGTGCTCGTCGTGGGGCGCGACGGGTGCGTGCGCGACCTTTCGAGCGTCCACGGGTCGTACCGCGCGGTGGAGGAGACGGAGCGCGCCGTCCTGCTCGCGGGCGAGGCGCTGGCGGCGCTCGGGCCGCAGTCCGTGCTGTGGCTGCTGGACAGGCCCGTCTCGAACAGCGGGCGGCTGGCCGAACGCGTCCGCGCCGTCGCCGAGGGGCGCGGCTGGCCGTGGGAGGTCGCGGTGGAGTTCAACCCCGACCGCGAGATAGTCAACTCGGGGCGCGTCGCCGTCACCTCCGACTCGAACGTCCTCGACGGCGTCGCGCGCTGGCTCAACCTCGGGCGGATGATAGTCGAACGACACGTGCCGGACGCGTGGGTCATCGACCTGGGCGACGGGGGCGTGGCCTGAGCCCGGCGGCGCGTCGCCCCGACGCCCGGCCGGCGCGGTCACCCGTGCGTCTGCTTGTAGAGTCTCTTCAGGCGCGTCAGGTCGTCGGCCTCGCGCGTGCTCTTGTCGGTGCGGACGCGCTTGAAGCGCGGGATGCGGAGCGCGTAGCCGGCGCGGTAGCGCGCCGTCTTCTGGATGTCCTGAAAGTCGACCTCGATGACGACCTCGGGCTCAAGCTCGACGTCGCGGCCGCGGGTCGAGATGACGCCCGGCTCAAGCCGCGCCGTCAGCTCGCGCAGCGCCTCCTCGGAGAAGCCCGTGCCGACCTTGCCCACGGTCTTGAACTCGTCGCCGTCGCGCACGGCGACGATGAGGCTTGAGAGCAGCCCGCGCCTGCGCCCCGAGCCCCAGATGCCGCCCGTGACGACGACGTCGAGCGTCTCGAAGGCGGGCTTGAGCTTCATCCACTTCTCGGCGCGGCGGCCGGGGACGTAGACGGCGTCGGGGTCTTTCGCCATCAGCCCCTCGTGCCCCTCCGCGATGGCGCGGCGGAAGAAGGCGGCCTGCTCCTCCAACGAGTCGGTCACGACGCTCTCGGTCATCTTCACGCGGTCGGTCTCGCGGAAGAGCTTGGAGAGGCGCGCGCGGCGCTCCGACTGCGGCAGCATCATCAAGTCCTCGCCGTCGTGGTAGACCATCTCGAAGAGGTGTAGGACGAGCGGTATCTCGCGCGCCTTCTCCTCGATGCCGTGGACGCGCCCGAGGCGCATGAGCACGGACTGGAAGGGCTGCTTCTCCTTGAGCGCCGGGTCGTAGGCGACGGCCTCGCCTTCGAGGATGGCGTCGCCGCCCTTCCAGGCTTTGGCGAGGGCGGCGGCCACGTCGGGCATCGCCGCCGTGTCGTCGTTCAGGCGGCGCGAGTAGGCGCGTATCTCGGGCGGCCGCCCCTTCCTCAGGTGAAGCTGCAAGCGCGCGCCGTCGTACTTCACCTCGAAGATAATCTTCTTGCCCTTCAGCTTCTCGAAAATCTCCTCGGGGCGGTCGACCTTCTGCGCGTTCATGAACTGGTAGGGGCGGAAGAGCGTGAGCCCGGCGCGCGCGAGCGCCTTCGGGCCTTTGCGCGCCCGCGCGGCGACGAGCCCGATGTCGTTCGTCATCGCGTAGAGGTGCTCGACGTCCGCGGCTTTAACGTCGAAGGCGGAGGCCAGAGCGCGCGCGACCGTGCCGAGCCCCGCGCCGATGCGCATCTGGTTGAGCACCATGCGCGCGAAGTACTTCGCGCCGGCGGCCGTGGTGTTTTTGAAGACGTACTCGACCAGCCCCTCGCGGCTCTCGTCGCGCTCGACCCCGCGGCCGATGCGCCGCCGGAGCTTGTCCACCTCCAGCGTGTCCGAGCCGCGGACGTGCGCGGCGACCACCTCGCTCATGTCACCCGTGCGCTTGACCTCGTCGTCCACCGCCGCGGCGTCGAGGCCGTACAGGCGCGCCAGCACCGTGCGGAGCGTCCCCGGCCCGATGCCGAGGCGGTCGGAGAGCTGCGGGTCGACGACCTCGCCGAGTGTGAAATGCGCCGCGGCTTCGAGCGTGCGCGGGTCGGCGTCGCGGAACATCTCGGCGAGGAGCCGCACGCGCGCCGGGTCGCCGCCGGCCGTGCTCACGCGCTCGTAGGTGTTCGCCAGTTCTGAAAATTTCACGTCGGTTCGCCGCCGGACAGATTGAGTTCGAGAGAGCTTCGCCACTTGAGCATGCAAGTTGCAAGCCTCTTACGGAGAGATTTGGTTCCATCGGGGGACGACGGCCGAAGTCTTACGAAAGTGCGCGGGGTTGGGCGCGGGACGCCGCGCGGACGCGAGTCCGCACGCGCCGCCCGGCTGCACGGGTCGCGTACACAGGCTGTACCGTGAGACGGCAAGGGCGCGGAAGGGTTGGGGTTTGATGGGGCTTGAGACCTACCAGAAGATGCGCGACTTCAGGCGGACGCCGGAGCCGAAGGGGAGCGTGTCGAAGTCGAACCGGCGGCGCTTCGTCGTGCAGGAGCACCACGCGTCGAAGCTCCACTTCGACTTCCGCCTTGAGATGGGCGGCGTGCTCAGGTCGTGGTCGATACCGCGCGGGCCCTCGCTCGACCCGTCGCAGAAGCGCCTGGCCGTCGAGACCGAAGACCACCCCGTCGAGTACCTGAAATTCGAGGGGCTCATCCCCGAGGGCGAGTACGGCGCGGGCGAGCACATGCGTTGGGACGGCGGCACCTACGAGACGCTGGGCGAGGCCGAGGCCGCCGAGCAGCTCGAAGCCGGGCGGCTCGACTTCGCGCTGAAGGGCGAGAAGCTGCGCGGCGCGTTCACGCTCGTCAAGATGAAGCGGCGCGAGGGCGAATGGCTGCTCTTCAAGCGGAGCGACGAGTTCGCCGAAGAGGGCTGGGAGCTGCGCCTGCGCAAGCCCGTGGACGGCATCGAGACGATAAGCGGGGCGAAGGACAAAAGTAAGAAGGCGAAGGGCGGAGGCGAAGCGGGCGGGGCGGGCAAAGTCGCCGCGGGCGCGGGGCGCGTGAAGAAGTTCGACACGGGGAAGGCGTCGGAGGGCGAGAAGGTCGTGGCCGCGGCGCGCGCGTTCAGGGCGAAGGCGCTAGAAGGGGACTTGAGGGTGAAGGTCGGGCGCGAGGTCGTGCCGCTCACGCACCTTGAGCGCGCCTACTGGCCTGACGAGGGGTACACGAAGGGCGACCTCGTGCGCTACTACTACGAGATCGCCGGCCACATCCTGCCCTACCTGAAAGACCGGCCGCTCATCATGAAGCGCTTCCCCTCGGGCGTCGGCGGGCCGTCCTTCCACCAGCACGACGTCAACGAGGCACCCGCCTTCGCCCGCACCGTGCCCCTGGAAGTCGAGGACGGCGGCGGGCACGAGGTCGACTACGTCGTCGGCGACAACCTCGCCACGCTGCTCTACATGGCGAACCTCGGCGCGATAGAGCGTCACCCCTTTCACTCGCGCGTCGCCGACCTTGAGCACCCCGACTGGTTCGTCTTCGACCTCGACCCCGCCGAGGGCGTCGCCTTCGAGACCATCTGCGACGTGGCGCTCACCACGCGCGACGTGCTCGCGCGGCTTGGGCTCGACTCTTACCCGAAGACCTCGGGCTCGCGCGGCATCCACATCTACGTGCCGGTCAAGCCCGCCTACGACTACGAAGCGATTGCGGAGCTGGCCGAGCGGGTGGCGACGGTCGTCGCGCGCGAGCAGGCGTCGGTGGCGACGGTCGAGCGCTCGAAGCGCAAGCGCGGCGAGGGGATGATCTACGTCGACCACATGCAGAACGCGCGCGGCAAGTCGGTCGTCGCGCCCTACTCGGTGCGGCCGAAGCCGGGCGCGACCGTCTCGGCCCCGCTCGAATGGAAGGAGGTTGAGCGCAAGAAAATCAAGACCTCCGACTTCCACATCAGGAACATGCTCCGGCGCGTCGAGGGCAAGGGCGACCTCTTCGCCCCCGTGCTCAGGAAGGGGCAGCGGCTCGAAGGCGTCTTCGAGCGTGCGCGCGAGCTTTACGAGGAAGGGTCGAAGAAGCGTCGGGGCGCGCGGCGCTGAGTCGGCGCGCCGGCGCGAGTTTTTCAGCCGGTGAGAACGAAGGGTTAAAGAAAAGGGAGGGTTTGAGAACATGGCCGGAAAAGGTGACCGCGAGTTGATCGACACGGGCACGGACAAGCGCTACGTGAGGCGCGACGATAAGGGGCAGTTCAAAGAGTCCGACGACGTCGGGCGCTCACTCTCGCAGGACGTGAAGAAGTCCGCCAAGACAAAGGTCAAGTCGGGGCAGGGCGACCGCGGCGACCAGAAGAAGTAGCGTCCGTCCGTCAATTGAGCGCGGGGGCGTGGAGGTAAACGCGCGCGCGGACACAGGGGCGCGGCCGGGGCGAGAAGCCGCGCGGGCCGGGCCCCCGCGTCAACGCGCCGGGCGGCGCTGACGCCGCGCTCAAACGCAGACGGTCGCGCGGTCGTGAAGGCTTACGGGGCGGGGTTCATCCCTTTAACGCTTTCATCGAAACATCTCCCCGCGCCCCCGCGCCTCACGCCCGGTGAGGGTTTGAAGGCAGACGAGTAGAAGGAGGTTGGTGATGTCAACACGTTACGGCGACCGCGGCTTCGGGCGCTACGGCGACTCGGACGAAGGCCGCACCGAAGACAGGGACTATGAGGAGCGCGACGCGGGCCGCGCCTACGGCGACGCGGGCGAGCGCTACGGCCGCGGCTCCGACTACGCCCCGCCGCGCCGCGGCGGCTACCCGGCCGTGCGCGGCGGCGACTACGGCAGCGAGCGCGAACAGGGCCCGCGCGATTACGGCTCGCGCGACTACAGCCCGCGTGATTACGTCGCGCGCGATTACGGCTCGCGAGACTACGGCTCGCGCTACGGCTCGCGCGACTACGGCTCGGGCGAGCAGGGCGCGCGCTACGGGCGCGAAGGGCTCTCGGGCGGCTACGCGGGCCCGACGCCCCGCCGCAACGAGGGCGAGGACTACGGGCGCGCCTACGCGCCGCGCGCCTACGGCCGCGACGCCGTGCGCGAGCCCGCGCGCGACTACGAGCGCGGGCGCTCGCGCGGCGTCTCCGACGACGAGGGCGTGCGCGACTACGACACCGACTACGGGCGCACGACCAGCCGCTTCTACGGGCGCAGCGGGTACGAGTACGGGCGCGATGACTACGACCGCGACGACGTGCGCGAGGCGCGCGGCGAGTACGCGCGGCGCGGGGACGACCGCGGGGAGCGCGGGCGCGGCTGGCTGGATCGCGCCGCCGACGAGGTGCGCTCCTGGTTCGGCGGCGAGGACGACGACGACGGGCCGGAGGGCCGCGGCCGCGCCGAAGGGATGCGCGCGGGCGGCGGGCACGGCGAGGGCAGGTTCCGCGGCCGCGGGCCCCGGAACTACCACCGCTCCGACGAGCGCGTGCGCGAGGAGGTGTGCGACCGCCTGACCGAC
This sequence comes from Pyrinomonadaceae bacterium, assembly GCA_036388135.1. Lineage (GTDB taxonomy): Bacteria > Acidobacteriota > Blastocatellia > Pyrinomonadales > Pyrinomonadaceae > QHXN01. The sequence goes on from DASVSK010000918.1 coordinate 8,891, forward strand.
AACGAGTGGGTCGACGCCTCGGACGTCGAGGTCAACGTCGTGGCCGGCGAGGTCGTCCTGACGGGGACGGTCGACAGCCGCTACGCCAAGCGCCTGGCCGAGAACATCGCCGAGTCGGTCGCGGGCGTCGTGAACGTGCAGAACAACCTGCGCGTGCATAACTACCAGACCGACGCGCCGGGCGCGGGCGCGGCGACGGCCGCCACCCCGGCGCTAGCGTCGGACGTCACGGCCGCGACCGACCCTGAGTCGCCGTCGGCCGGCGACACAACTGCCACCGACCTCTCGTCGCGGGCCGCGGGCAGGAGTTGAGTAGAAG
>DASVSK010000919.1:0-3841 GCA_036388135.1 Pyrinomonadaceae bacterium
CGTCGAGTGCCGCGCGGACGTCCCGCCGCTGCCCACGCCGGGCCTTGAGGCGCGCATTCTCTTGAAGACCGCGCCCGAAACCTCGATGAGCTGCGAGCAGTTTGAAGAGCACCTGACGGACTACCTCGACGGCTTCATCCCCGCCCCGCTCTACCACCGCTGGGAGCGTCACGCGGCGCTCTGCGGGCGCTGCTCCGACCTCCCCGGCCACGTCGTGCGTGCCATCGGCGCGTGCTACACCTACATCGGCGAGGAGCGCGCGGTGCCGGCCGGGCTCCACGCGCGGATTCTTCAGGCGACGCTCGGCACGACCGAGGCCGAGGCCGTAAGAGCGCCCCTCGGGGCGCGCATCACCGAGTGGGTTCGCGGCTGGCTCGACGTGATGGTCACGCCGCAGCTCGCGACCGTGGCGACGATGGTCATCCTGGCCGTCCTCGTCGGCACAAGTACGCTCTCCGACGACGGCTCCATCGGCGGCATGTACCGCGCGAGCCTCCAACTGGCCTCGCAGACCTACTCCTACGGCGCGGTGCGCGCCGACGAGCTGAAGCGCGCCACGACGGGTCTCGTCGCCGCGCCGCAGGGGCAGAAGAAGCAGTAACGGCCTGACGCGCATCAAAGCAGGCGGACGTCGCGCGACGACGTTCGGCGGAAATTTAAGAAGGCGGAACCGGGGGCGAGAGAGTTGGCAGCAGGTCTGATGAATTGCGCATATCACCTGACGAACCGCTCGGTCGTGCAGTGCAGCCGCTGCGCCCGCCCGCTCTGCCCGGCGTGTGACCACCGCATACGCGGCTTCCCCTACTGCCAGGACTGCATCGTCGCCGGCGTCGAGACTTTGCAGCAGCAGCAGGCGCGCCCGGGCGCGGCGGGCGTCGTCCGCCGCAAGACCTCGGCCTTCGTGGCGCTGCTGCTCTCGTTCGTCTGCCCCGGCCTCGGCGCGGCCTACAACGGTCAGACCTCGAAGGCGCTCGTCCACTTCACCATCTTCGCCAGCTTCTTCCAGATGGCGACCGTCACCGACGGCACGGCCTTCTTCATCCTCGGCATCTTCGGCACGTGGCTCTTCGCGGCCGTGGACGCCGTGCGCACGGCGCAGCTCATACGCTCGGGGCTCGCGCCCGAGGCCGAGCAGGACGCCATCGCGCGCCGCCTCTACGGCAACCCGCTGGCGTGGGCCGTGACGATGATCTCGCTCGGGACGGTCTTCCTGCTCCACACGCTCTTCAACGTGCGGCTGCCGGTGCGCGAGTTCCTGCCGGTCGTTTTAGTCCTGCTCGGCGCGTACATGCTCTTCGACTGGGCGCGCTCGCGCGGCACGCGGAGGGAGCTGCCGAGCTTCGACTCCTTCAGCCGGCCGCCCTCGGTGGTCGGCGGCGCGGCGGGCTCGCTCCCCTCGGAGGTGACGAGGTTCGGGACGGGAGAGCTGGCGACGCAGGTCTCTTCGCGCGAGCCGGTCGGCCGCGGCGGGTGGCCGGGCGAGCCGCGGTTCTAAAGTGGTGGCGGCCGTGGCGTACGGCCGCGTCGATTTCTGTTAAGATGTCACGGGGCGCAGGCCGCTCCACGGTTGGAGCGTTGGGAACGGGGAAGGAGATTTACGAGATGTCAGGTTTTCTAATGGCGGCGGGCAGGTTGGGTAGCATCGCGGCGCTCATCGCGCTGCTCCTCGTGCTGGTCAAGCAGCTCATCGCGCTCGTCGGCTTCCTGATGGTCGCCCTCAAGATCGCCGTCGTCATCGCCTTCATCGGGCTGATGCTGCTCATCGTCATCACATTCCTGAGCGCGCGCAACCGCCGCCGACGCGAGGACGAGGGGCTGTAGCCCCGCGCCGCTCACGCCGAGACGTCTAAAAACTTCCGCGCCCGCCGTCGCCGCCCGCAAAGGGGCCGCCGACGGCGGGCGCTTTCGTTCGCCGGAACGGTCGTTTGCAATCACAAAACCCGTGTGGTACGGTTTAGCTCCTTGTGCAGCCCCAAATCAGGCTCCCGTCTTGGCTGTATCTTCAAAAGGCGGGCCTCGGCAGCACCTTCAGGAAGGGTCTCGCAAACAAGAACCCGGTAAACCAATAGCTTTCGCACTCGTCGCCTTCTTTCGGCAGACAGTGCCTTTCGCGTTCATCCGTGTGCCCGCTCCCCATGTACGGCGCGCGGACGGGACGCCCAAGGAGCACACTCCGATGAACAGAGACGAGCGTTTTTACGCTTTCATCGTTTCTAAAACCTCGCGTTCACGTTCCTACGTCCGCCGCTTCTCAGTCCACAAGCGCTGGGTCAAGGCTTCCGCACTCGTCGTCACCTTCCTCTTCTGCGCCGCCGCCTACGGCGTCTACGGGCTCACCCGAGAGGCCATACACCTGCGCATAGAGGAGGAGAACAACCGCCTCCGTCTGGAGAACGAACGGCAGCGCCAGAAGCTCCGGAAGCTCGAAAACCGCGTCGAGGCCATCGAGACGGACGCGCGCCGCCTCTCCGAGATGTCGGGCGTCTCGCCCGAGCAGGGCGCGGAGGAGGGCACGAGCGAGCACGGCGCGGGCGGCCCCGCGCTCGAACTCGACCCGGCCGCCGTCGAGAGGCTTGAGTCGCGCGCCGCGCGGCTCGAAACCGACCTGCGGGTGTACGAGGCGGCGCTGCGCGAGCGTGCTCGCGTCCCCTCGATCTGGCCGGTCGCGGGCGAGTCGACCGACAGCTTCGGCGTCCGCGGCAACCCGTTCGGCGGGGGCGGCGCGGAGTTCCACCCCGGCCAGGACATCGCCGCGCCGCGCGGCACGCCGGTCCACGCGCCCGCCGAAGGCAGGGTCGTGCAGGCGGGCTGGCAGAACGGCTACGGCCAGTTGGTCGTCGTCGACCACGGCAACGGTTTGACCACCCGCTACGGACACCTCTCGAAGATAGAAGTTACGGCGGGACAAGAGCTTAGGCGCGGCGACCGGTTAGGGCAGGTCGGCTCCACCGGGCGCTCGACGGGGCCGCACCTGCACTACGAGGTGAGGGTCGGCGAGCTGCCCGTCAGCCCTCGGCACTACCTGCCCGAAAGGTAGGGTTTTCAGGCCGCCGCGGCGGTAAACCTTTGAGTCGTCACGAATTTTTGGCTTGACAGCGCGTAAGGTTTCGCTTAGTATGCGCCGTCGTCAACCCGCCAACGGCGGTTTAACCCGCCCAAACCGTTAGACTTGCAAGCGTTAGCAATGAAGTTGCAGTGGTTCCGTCCCCTGTCCGTGAGCGATGTGTCCGAAAGGCTTTTAAGCCGGGGGCCATCGGTCGCGGGCATTTTTTTTGAGTGTTTGGGCGCGCTTGTTGCGGGCGCGCACCGGCTCGTGGATTAACCTTGCGGGCTCGCCGGAGCTGCCCAAAGTTTCCGGCCGGCCGTTTTCACCGAATCGTTAGGAGGATTCGTCAGCTATGCCTAGAATTACCGGTAAGGTCAAGTGGTTCAACAACGCGAAGGGCTACGGCTTCATCGAGCAGCCGGGCTCTTCCGACATCTTCGTTCACTACAGCGCCATCCAGGGCGACGGCTTCAAGACCCTCGAAGAGGGGCAGGAGGTCGAGTTCGAGGTGACGCAGGGCCCGAAGGGGCCGCAGGCTGAAAAAGTGATCAAGATGATGTAACTCTCCCCAACTGAACACTTCAGCTTTCGTTGAAGGCCACTGACCGCTTCCGGACTTCGCAACGAGCCGGCAAGCGCACTAAGAAAGCAAGGCACTCAAGAAAGCAGTTAGCAATAGGCGAAAGGCAGTCAAGACCATTCCGGTTTTGACTGCCTTTCGCTTTCCGCCTGCCGCTTATTCGCTTACCGCCGACCGGCCGCTTTTTACTTGTCCGCCTTGGCCTTGAACTGGAC
>DASVSK010000920.1:0-1573 GCA_036388135.1 Pyrinomonadaceae bacterium
CCTGCGCGCGCGCCGCCCCTTCGTCCACCTCAAGCTCGCCTGCTCGCTCGACGGCCGCATCGCCACCAGCACCGGCCACGCGCGCTGGATCAGCAGCGAGGAGTCGCGCGCGCACGCGCACCGCATGCGGCGCGAGAACGACGCCATCCTCGTCGGCTCGGGCACCGCGGCCGTCGACGACCCGCTGCTCACGGACCGGAGCGGGCTGCCGCGCCGACTCCCGCTGCTCCGCGTCGTGCTCGACGAGCGCCTGCGGCTCGGCCCCGGGTCGCGGCTCGCGCGCACGGCGCGTGAGACGCCGACCCTGGTCGTCACTTCCGAAGGCGCGGAGGCGCGGAAAATCGCCGCGCTGGAGGAGTGCGGCGTCGAAGTCCTGAAGACGGCCGGCGGCGGCCGCGACCTCTCGTCGGTGCTCGAAGAGTTGAGCCGGAGACAGGTTCAGGGTCTGCTCGTCGAGGGCGGCGCGGGCGTGGCCGGCGCGTTCCTGCGCGCGGGGCTCGTCGACAAGGCCAGCTTCTTCATCGCCCCGCTCATCCTCGGCGGCGACGCGCTCGGCGCGGTCGGCGGCGCGGGCCCGCTCACCGTCGACGCGGCCACGCGCCTGCGCGACGTCGAGGTCACGCGCCGCGGCGACGACGTCGAGGTCACCGGCTATCTGGGCGGTGACGGATGACGGGCGACGAGTTAGAACCCGTCTTTTACTCATCACCCGTCACCCGTCAACGCTTTTGCAAAGAGATGACATTCCCGCGCGCGAAAAAGAGGCTGGGGCAGAATTTCCTGGTTGACGAGGCATACGCGCGTCGCGTCGTCGGCGCGCTCGCGCCGCGCGAGGGCGAGACGGTCGTCGAGATAGGGCCGGGGCGCGGCGCTCTGACCGCGCTGCTGCTGGAGAGCGGCGCGCGCGTCGTGGCCGTCGAGTTCGACCGCGACCTCGTCGCGCTGCTCGTCGAACGCTTCGGCGGGCGCGGGAACTTCACACTCGTCAAGGCCGACGCGCTCGAAGTCGATTTCTGTTCCGCCGTCGAGCCGGCGACCTCCGCGCGCGTCGTAGCGAACCTGCCTTACAACATTTCGACCGCCATCCTCCAAAAGCTCATCGAGCAGCGGCGGTGCGTCGCCGAGATGATCCTGATGCTCCAGCGCGAAGTGGTCGAGCGCATCGCCGCGCCGCCGGGCTCTTCGGAGCGCGGCTACCTGACCGTGCTGGTCGAAGCCTTCTGCGAGGCGTCGCCGCTCTTCGACGTGCCGCCCGGCGCGTTCCGCCCCGTCCCGAAGGTCTGGAGCACGGTGGCGCGGCTGCAGGTGCGCGAGGGCGCGGCGGCGTTCGACGACGAGGGGCTGTTCCTGCGCGTCGTCGGAGCGGGCTTCGCGCAGAAGCGCAAGACCATCTTCAACAACCTCCGCGCCGCGCCCGCCGACCTGCGCGCGCTCGCCGAGGCGGCGGGCGGCCCGGCGGCCGTACTCGAAGCCGCGGGCATCGACCCGCGACGCCGCGCCGAGGCGCTGACGCTCGCGGAGTGGGGCGCGCTGGCGAAGGCGCTGGGGCGCTTAGCGCCGTAGCGGGCGGGGC
>DASVSK010000921.1:0-2679 GCA_036388135.1 Pyrinomonadaceae bacterium
CAACTCTTTGGTCTCTGGCATATCTTTGCTGTCGCTTCCGTCGGAGGGCGCCGCGGGCCGGCGCGCGAACAAATTATTTTTATGACCTTATAAGAAGCCGATATTAGTTGACGCCCTCAAACAGTGTCAACCAAGTGCCACGCGGTTATTTGCGCCAAAAAGGGCGGCGCGGCCGTCGCCTTGAGCGTGCGGCCGCGCCGTGCGGGTAGGGAACCTGCGGCGGTTTACGAGCGGGTCGGCTCAGGCGGGCGTCAGGAAAGCATGATGGCGAGCACCCACCGCGGAAAAAAACAACCGGCTAATCGAGCGGGACGACGATCTCGTTCGCGCGAACCATGTTCAGGCGCTCGCGCACGACCGCCTCTTTGGTCTTCTTGTCGGTGCGCAGGCGTTCCACGTCGTGCCGCAGCGACGCGTTCCTGTCGCGGATGGTCTGGACTTCCGTCTCCATCTGTAAGTACTTCTGCTCCGCCGCGCCGCGTGCCGCGTGCGTGCGCATCGTGACCGTGACGCAGACGGCGAAGGTAGCCAGCATCAGCATGCTGAATACAACCCAGGAAGGGATCGAAAATTCCCGGCGGCGGGCGTTGGCACGCGTTCCGACGACTCCGACCACGGTCTCTGCGGCGGGGGAGGGAAGCGCGAAGGCTCGCGCGACGGGGCGTTGCGCGTCAAGACGTGAATCATTCCAATTGAGATTTGCGGCCATAACTTTAAGAGCACCTCCGAGCTTTTACCGGGTCGGCAACGCGCGAACCGCCCCTTTTCAGGACGGCGCAGAGATCATCGGGCACAGCCATTCTGACCTGACGAGTAAGAAGGCTTCCAACTTTGAAATGTCAAAAACTTCGCAGAGGAGAGTTAGTGCGGTGTCGTCCTGTTTGACGTCCCTGTCTCCGGCGACAAGGTTTCCGGAATTTAGCACTTGCTTAAGAAGCTGTAAAGATGCACGTTTTCAACGGTTTGTGCGGCTAAGTTGAACAGTTACTTGAAGTAACGGCGCGTTGGTTCTCTTTTCGGCGAACAGGGGGCGAACGGAAATCCGCCGTTTGGGCAGAGGCCGGGCATTCTCTTTTTTGCCAGCAAGATAGAACCCACAGTCCGACGTCACAGATGTGGAAAAGACCTCGTCGCCGCCTACATCTTCTTTAGGGTTAAAAATTGCAATGTTTAAACAACAATTAAAGAGGTTGACACTCGGCGTATCAACTCATAGACTGGCAAAGACCTCAGACGGTTCGAGAGCCTGTTAGCGGGTCAAATTAAATAAAACTCTTCCCGGATAGCTTTTCTTGCCCTTTACTCTGATATTAACCTCAAGAGTTAAGTTCAGTCTTTTCAGTATTTACAAGGGGTTTTATGCCAGATTTGTCTCCGCAGACGGAGAAGGGGACGGGGATGAACAGTGGGTCGGCCACATTCCAACTGCCTCTGGCGGCGATGGTTCGTTCCCTCTGCCGCGCGGCCGATACAGGGTCGGACGCCCTCTACGACGTAATGTTAAAGGTCGCGTTGATGGTCGACGCCGCGGCGCACACCTACGGCATGGCGACCTTCTCGCAGAAGTGCGGGGAGACGTCGCGGCTTAAATGGGTCGAGGGGCTTGACCCGGAGGAGACGTCCGACGCCGAGGGGACGGTCGAGGCGGCTTTGGGCGAGGCCGAAGCCGTTCAGGAGCCGAGGGCCGGGGACAGGAAAATCTGTCTCGTCCTCTCGGCGACGACGCGTCAGCGCGAGGGAGCGGCCATCTACGGGCGTTTCGTGCGCCCCCTGACCGAGGCACAGGCTTCGGAGCTGAGGATTCTGTCGGACGTGGCGCGGCTGGCGCACTCTCACGCGCGCCTGCGAGAGGAGCTGCACCAGCCCGTGAAGGCTTTGAAGCCGGCGGAGGTGGCCGCGGCGTCGCTGCCGGGGATGGTCTTTACGAGCCGCGTGATGAACTCGCTGGCGCACTCGGTCGAGCGCATTAAGGATTCGGAATCAACCGTGCTCATCACGGGCGAGTCGGGCACGGGCAAGGAGCTGGTGGCGCGCGCCGTCCACCGCCTGAGCCGTCGCTCGCAGGCACCTTTCATCCCCTTCAACTGCACCGCCGCGCCCGCCGACCTCATCGAGAGTCTACTGTTCGGCCACCGCAAGGGCTCGTTCACGGGCGCGCACGCCGACCACGACGGGCTCATCCGCGCGGCCGAGGGCGGCACGCTCTTCCTCGACGAGATAGGCGACCTGCCGCTCGCCCTCCAGCCCAAGCTGCTGCGCTTTCTACAGGAGGGCGAGGTACACGTGCTCGGCGAGCGCGCGCCGCGCAAGGTGAACGTGCGCGTGCTGGCGGCGACGCACAAGGACTTGTACAGGGCGGCGCAGGAGGGGACGTTCCGCGAAGACCTCTACTACCGCGTCGCGGCGCTCGCGGTTCACGTGCCGCCGCTGCGCGAGCGGCCGGAGGACATCGCGGCGCTCATCTCGCACTTCCTGTCGCACTACGCGCGGCGCAACGAGCGCGCGGTCGCGGGGATTACGGCCGAGGCCATCGGCGCGCTCCAGAGCTACCCCTGGCCGGGCAACGTGCGCGAGCTGGCCGCGGAGATCGAGCGGCTGGTGCTCTACACGGACGAGGGCTGTTATATCGGCGCGGAGAACATCAGCGCGCGCGTGCGCCCGGCGGAGCAGCAGGCGCAG
>DASVSK010000922.1:0-2801 GCA_036388135.1 Pyrinomonadaceae bacterium
AGCGGTGCACCGCATTCATGTCCACCACCGAGCCCAGCACCACTGGCCCCTCGCGCGGATCGCCCAGCGGCAGGCTGGATGCTTTTTTTGCCAGCTTGGCAACGAATTCATCGGCAATCGACGCGTCCACGATGATGCGCTCGGTGGACATGCAGATCTGACCCGAGTTGGCAAACGCGCCGAAGGCGGCGGCGCTCACCGCCGCGTCCAGGTCGGCATCGTCCAGCACGATCAGCGGCGCCTTGCCGCCGAGTTCGAGCACGGCGGGTTTCAGGTAGCGGGCGCAGTGGCCGGCGATGATCTTGCCGACGGCGGTGGAGCCGGTGAAGTTCACCCGGCGCACTGCCGGATGGGCAATCATGGCCTCGACCACGGCAGCGGCGTCGGCCGGCGCGTTGGTGATGAAGTTGACGACGCCCGGCGGCAGGCCCGCCTCTTCGAGCAGCTCGAAGAACTTGTAGGCGATGGTCGGCGCGTCCGAGGACGGCTTGAGGACGACCGTGTTGCCGGTGACGACCGAGGCGACGGTCATGCCGGCCATGATGGCGAGGGGGAAGTTCCAGGGCGGGATGACGACGCCGACGCCGAGCGGGATGTAGGTGAGGCGGTTGTCCTCGCCCTCCAGGGGCACGAGCGGCTGCGTCCCGGCGTAGCGCAGCATCTCGCGCGCGTAGAACTCGCAGAAGTCGATGGCCTCGGCGGTGTCGCCGTCGGCCTCGGGCCAGCTCTTCGCCACCTCGTGAATCATCCAGGCGGAGAAGTAGTGCTTGCGCTCGCGCAGGAGCGAGGCGACGCGGAAGAGCAGGTCGGCGCGCTGCTGCGGGAGCGTGTTGCGCCAGGAGCGGAACGCCTCGTTGGCGCGCTCGACCGCCGACGCGGCCAGCTCCCTCGTCGCCTTGTGGAAGCGGCCGACGACCTCGGTCTTCTTCGCCGGGTTGACGCTCTCAAGGATGTCGCCGGTCTCGACCCGCTCGCCGCCGATGACGAGCGGGTACTCGCGCCCCAGCTCGCCCGCGACCTTCGCCAGCGCCTCGCGCATCGCGCGCGCGTTCTCCTCCCGTGAGAAGTCCGTGAAAGGCTCGTTGCGGAACTCTTCTTGCTTCATCTGCTGCATACTCTTCTCCTCGCTCCAAACGACGAATGCGGCATGTTAGGCGGAAATTTCCTACATGCTATCACACACAAAAACAGTACCGCGAGCGCGCCTGAATGCGGAATGCGGATTGACGGGGGCGGCGTGGCCCCCGTCAATCCGCATCACGAAATCCCGACTTAGCCTAGACCCAGCGCCCCTGCTTCTGGAGGCGCTTGATCCTGCGCCTGACCAGCTCGCGCTTGAGCGGCGTGGTGCGGTCGATGAAGACGACGCCGTCGCAGTGGTCTGTCTCGTGGAGCATGCAGCGCGCCTCAAGCTCCAGGCCGTCGAACTCGAACTCCTCGCCGTTCAGGTCCTGCGCGCGGACGACCGCCCGCAGGGAACGCTTGACGGCGAAGAAGACGCCAGGGAAGGAGAGGCAGCCCTCGTCGCCGGTCTGGTCGCCCTCGACGCTCAGGACGACGGGGTTGACGAGCGCGACGCGCGCCCCGGGGTCGCCGCCGCCCGAGCAGTCCATCACGAAGAGCCGCTTCGAGACGCCGACCTGCGGCGCGGCCAGGCCCACGCCGCGCGCCGCGTACATCGTCTCGAACATGTCCGAGGCGAGCCGCCGCAGCGACGCGTCGAACTCCGTCACCGGCTCGCCCGGCGTCTCCAGCACCGGGTCGCCGTACTTCACAATCTCCAGAAGTGCCATCTCTAAAACCTGACCTGCCAGCCCGCGAGCCAACGCGGGGAAGTTGCCGCCCGGCCCAGTTTACTACAAAGGTTTTAAGCCGACGAACGGCCAGTTTAGAGGCGCGGGGCGGGCCCGCGGTTGTACGCGGCGCGCGGGTTCGTCGCGCGGCCCGGCCCCTAGCCCTTCCCCTTCCCGAACCGCGGCGCGCGCTTCTGCATGAAGGCGGTGACGCCTTCGAGGAAGTCGGGCGAGCGGAAGCAGTCGGCCTGGCCTTCGGCCTCGAAGTCGAGCGCGGCGGCGAGGCGCTCCTGCTCGCCGCGGGAGAGCGCGGCCTTGATGCGCGCGAGCGCGGGCTGCGGCGCGGCGGCGAGCCCGGCGACCAGCTCTTCGACCGCCCCGTCGAGTTCGGCGCGCGACACGACGCGCCCGACGACGCCGAGGCGCAGCGCCTCCTCCGCCGAGAGCGAGACGCCCGTCGCCATCAGCTCGAAGGCTTTGGCGCGGCCGACGACCGCGGGCAGGAGGTACGTGCTCCCGCCGTCGGGCATCAGCCCCACGCGCACGAAGCTCTGGCTGAAGGTCGCCTCGTTCGAGGCGACGACGAAGTCCGAGGCGAGCACGTAGCTGAAGCCGATGCCGACGGCCGGCCCGTGTACGCGCGCGACGACCGGCTTGCGCAGCGCGCGCAGGCGAAGGACGGGCGGGTTAATCAGCTCGCGCACGCGCTCCGCCACGTCCATCGACGCCAGCTCGGCCGGGCTGATCGAGCCGAGGTCGAGCCCCGAGCAGAACGCCTCGCCCGCGCCCGTGATGACGACGACGCGGGAGTCGTCGGTCATCGACTCCCTGACCGCCTCGGCGAAGGCTTCAAACATCTCGAAGTCCACCGCGTTGCGGCGCGAAGGGTTGTTGAAGGTGATGCGCTTGACGCCGCCGTCGAGCGCGACCAGGAGCTTGTCGCTGTTGTTCATGTCGGGTTCTCTCTTTTGAAGAAGTAGTCAGTAGTCAGTAGTCAGTAGTCAGTAG
>DASVSK010000923.1:0-5323 GCA_036388135.1 Pyrinomonadaceae bacterium
TGCCTGCTTTCGTCGCCATTGAGTGGTGCTCTACCTCCTGAAAATTCGGGAAGAAATGAAAAAGCTTGCGTCAGGACATATATCACACACGACTGCCTTGCGTCTCAAAAAAATGCCACTTTTCGCCAATTTTCAAAAAAAATAGCGGAAATCGGCAGCCCCGACGCGCGCCGCCCCTCACCCCGACGCAAAGACCGACGGACATCTCCCCGGGCGGGGACGGAGTCGTCACCGCCCGCGAATCGGCTAAACGACGCCAAGCGGTTAGTTTACATATATTTAAATCCGTCGACGCCCGCCCCCCGCCATCACCCGACCCCGCTTCACGCCGCGTGTGAAACGGGACGGCGCTAATCATCCGCAAGGTTTTGCCTCCGGGGTGAGAAGGGAATAAACTGTCCGCAAAGCGATTTTTATCAACAAACAGGGGGGTGCGAGCCTTTGACTCCGATGCGAGAGGGCGTGCAGACCGTCCGGACGAGTCCCTTCGAGGGGCAGCGCCCGGGCACTTCAGGGTTGCGGAAGAAGACGCGAGTCTTTATGCAGCCCGGCTACCTGGAGAACTTCGTCCAGTCGGTCTTCGACGCCGTCCGCGCCGAAGCGGGCGCGGGCTTCGGCGCGGAGACCCTCGTCGTCGGGGGCGACGGGCGGTTCTACAACCGTGAAGCCGTCCAGGTCATCATCCGCATGGCCGCGGCCAACGGGTTCGGCCGCCTGCTCGTCGGGCGCGCCGGCATCCTCTCGACGCCCGCCGTCTCGGCCGTCATCCGACGCCGCGGGGCCTTCGGCGGCCTCGTACTCTCGGCCAGCCACAACCCCGGCGGCGTCGACGAAGACTTCGGCATTAAGTACAACACGCGCAACGGCGGGCCCGCGCCCGAGTCGGTCACCGAGCGCGTCTACGCGGAGACGCAGACCATCACGCGCTACCTCACGCTCAACCACGCGGAGCTAGACCTCGAACGCGAGGGCAGCGCCCGCGTCGGCGACACGGAGGTCGTCGTCATCGACCCGCTCGAAGACTACACGGCCGTGATGGAGGAGTTGTTCGACTTCGACTCCCTGCGCGGCTACTTCGCTTCGGGGCACCGCATGCTCTTCGACGCGATGAGCGCGGTGACGGGCCCTTACGCCACACACATCCTCGAAGGACGTCTGGGCGCGCCCGCGGGCACCGTGCTCAACGGCACGCCGCTGCCGGACTTCGGCGGACACCACCCCGACCCGAACCTCGTCCACGCGGCTGAACTCGTCCTGCGGATGAGCGGAGACGACGCGCCCGACCTCGGCGCGGCCTGCGACGGCGACGGCGACCGCAACCTGATTCTGGGTCGCGATTTCTTCGTCTCGCCGGGCGACTCTCTGGCCGTCATCGCCGAGCACGCGCGCGAGTGCATCCCCGGCTACAGAGATGGGCTGGCGGGGGCGGCGCGCTCGATGCCGACGAGCACGGCCGTCGACCGCGTGGCCGAGGCGCTGGGCATCAGGTGTTACGAGACGCCGACGGGCTGGAAGTTCTTCGGCAACCTTCTGGACGCGGGGCTGGCGACCGTCTGCGGCGAGGAGAGCTTCGGCACCGGCTCGAACCACGTGCGCGAGAAGGACGGGCTGTGGGCTGTGCTGTGCTGGCTCTCGATTCTGGCGAAGACGGGGAAGTCGGTCGAGGAGGTCGTTCGCGACCACTGGCGCAGGTTCGGGCGGAGCTACTACCAGCGTCACGACTACGAGGCGCTCGACGCCGCGGCCGCCGCCGAGATGATGGCGGGCGTGACCGAGAGCCTCCCGACGCTCGCGGGGACGCCGCTCGGCGGCAGCCGCGTCGGGCGCGCGGACGAGTTCGGCTACGAAGACCCGGTCGACGGCGGCAAGACGTCGCGGCAGGGCGTGCGCATCTTCCTCGAAGACGGCTCGCGCGCGGTGCTGCGTCTGTCGGGCACCGGCACCGCGGGCGCGACGCTGCGCATCTACCTCGAACGCTACCGGGACGACGGCGGCGTCGGCGACGTCGAGGAGATACTCGGCCTGCTCAAGGAAGGCGTGAGGCGGATGCTCCGCCTGCGCGAGCGCTTCGGCACGGACGAGCCGACGGTCGTTACTTAAAGCCTTCACGCGGCCTGCATTCGTTCTTCGGGTTAAGCCCGTCGGGTAGTCGTTCAGCGCGGAGGCACGGGGCACGCGGGGGAAGGGAAATTTCAATTTGAGATTTGAAGTTTCAATTTGAGATTTGAAGTTTCAAAGTTGAAATCCCCGCGCGCCCCTTCGTACCCGTGCCGCTGCGGTGAACCTTTTGTCCCATAATTTCCAAGCAGGGCGCACACAAGCCCGCCGCGCCGCGTAGTATCATCGCCGCTTTATGGAAGGTCAGACGATTGCAGCGGGCGCGCCGACGCTCGGGATGAGTTCGCGGAGGCGTCTGGCGGTGACGCTCGGCGTCATCACCGGCATGTTCCTGGCCGCGCTCGAAGCGACGGTGGTGGGCACGGCGATGCCGACGGTCATCGCCTCGCTCGGCGGGCTGAGCCATTACAGTTGGGTCTTCTCGGCCTACCTCATCACCTCGACCGTCACGGTGCCGGTCTGGGGCAAGCTCTCCGACCTCTATGGCCGCCGCCTCTTCTTCCAGCTAGGCATCGCGGTCTTCCTCCTGGGCTCGGTGCTCTCGGGGACGGCGGCCACGATGACGCAGCTCATCGTCTTCCGCGCGGTGCAGGGGCTGGGGGCGGGCGCGCTCATCCCGCTCGGGATGACGATCATCGGCGACGTCTACACGGTGGAGGAGCGCGCGCGGATGCAGGCGTTCTTCAGCGGCGTGTGGGGGATTTCGAGCGTGGTCGGCCCCGTCGTCGGCGGGTTCATCACCGACCAGCTCTCCTGGCGCTGGGTCTTCTACATCAACGTGCCCTTCGGCATCCTCGCCGCAATCATCATGCAGCTCGCGCTCAAGGAGCCGAAGCGGAGCGAGCGCCCTTCAATCGACTACGCGGGGGCGGCGCTGCTGATGGCGTCGATCACGCTCCTGATGCTGGGGCTGGTCGAGGGCGGGGCGACGCTCAGGGAGTTCGCCTCGCCGCGCAACGTCGCGCTGGTGGCGAGCGCGGCGGCGCTGGGCGCGCTCTTCCTCTACGTCGAGCGGCGCGCGCAAGACCCCATCGTGCCGCTGGGGCTGTTCCGCAATCGCGTCGTGTCGGTGGCGGTCGCGGCCGGGTTCCTGGCGGGCGTGGCGATGTTCGGCGTCATCTCGTTCGTGCCCCTATTCGCGCAGGGCGCGCTGGGCTCGACGGCGACCGAGGCCGGGTCGCTTCTGACGCCGCTCATGCTGAGCTGGGTCGGTCTCTCGATAGTCGGCGGGAGGCTTCTGCTGAAGGTCGGCTACAGGCCGACGACGCTGGCGGGGCTCTCCCTGCTCACGCTCGGCTTCGCGATGCTTTCGAGCTTCCAGCGGACGACGCCGCGCGTGTGGCTCTACGTCGACCTGATACTCATCGGGGCGGGTCTGGGTCTGACGATGCTGACGCTGCTCATCGCGGTGCAGGCGGCGGTCGGCCGCGCGCAGCTAGGCATCGCCACCTCGCTCAACCAGTTCTCGCGCTCAATCGGCGGCGCGGTCGGCGTGGCGATCATGGGCGCGGTGCTGTCGGCCGGGCTCGCCTCGCACCTGCAAGAGGTCGCGCGCACGGGCGCGGGGCCGCTGACGCCGGAGCGCGCGGCGGAGCTGGCCTCGAACCCGAACGCGCTGATCGAGCCGCAGGCGCGAGCCGCGCTGCCGCCCGTCGTGCTCGACCAGCTCCAGGAGGCGATGGCCGCGTCGATACACAAAGTCTTCTGGACGGGGACGGCGCTCGCGGGGCTGGCGCTGGTCGTCGCCTTCTGGCTCCCGCGCGACGGCGACGCGGGCGTCGCGCCGCCCGACGAGGAGACCTGCGCCGCCGAGACCGGCGAGCGCATGGTCATCGCCGAGTTCGCCACGCTCGAACCCGAAGAGGAGCCCGTGGCGTCGAAAGGGAGTTAGAGCGGGTCGCGCCCGTGCGCGAGTCGGGTTTGAAGGTAGTGGCGCGCGTGCCGGTGAAGGGAAGGCGAGTCGCCGCGCGGCGCGGACGGCTCGGGCGGTGGATGAAAAAATCGGGGCGGCAGGATTTGAACCTGCGACCTCTCGGTCCCAAACCGAGCGCGCTACCAGGCTACGCTACGCCCCGCCGTCAAGGCGCGAGGAAAGCTCACGCCGTTTGACTGTCGGCATTCTAAAGACCGCCTCGTCAAAGGGTCAAGCCGCGCGTCGTGAAGCGCGCGCGGAGGCGGCGGACGGCTTTGGCGAGGGCGCGCGCGCGGTGGCTGAGTGAGTGCTTGACCTCTTCGGGCAGTTCGCCGAAGGTTCGGTCGTGGCCGTCGGGGATGAAGAGCGGGTCGTAGCCGAAGCCGCCGGTGCCGCGCGGCTCGCGGGCGATGCGACCCTCGCAGACGCCCTCGAAGGTTTCGACCGTCGCGTCCGAAGGGTCTGCGACGGCGATGACGCAGACGAAGCGCGCGCGGCGTTCGGCGTCGCCGGCCGCCTCAAGCTCGCCCAGCAGTCGTGCCATGCGCTCGGCGTAGGTCGCGTGCGCGCCCGCGTAGCGCGCCGAGTAGACGCCGGGTGCGCCGCCGAGCGCGTCGACCGCGAGGCCGGAGTCGTCGGAGAGCGTCAGCAGCCCGGCGTGCGCCGAGTAGTGGAGCGCCTTGAGCGTGGCGTTCTCGGCGAAGGTCGTCCCCGTCTCTTCGGCCTCCGCGACGCCGCCGAACTCGGAGAGCAGGCGCAGCCGGAGCGGAGCGCCCGAGAGGAGCTGCGAAAGCTCCCTGACCTTGCCCGCGTTGTTGGTGGCGACCAGAAGCTCGGTGTGTTCCGTCATGAATTGGCCGAAGGGTGCGGCGAAGCGTCCGCGCGTCCGGGGTCGCGGCCGGGGAACTTTGCCCCCCGCGACTTTCCTGTTTAGAATCGTTCCGGGCCAACGAGCCCGCAGACTCCTACGCTCTCGAAGTCATTTTAGAACCGGGCCGCGCGCTTTGGCACGCGCGCGGCGGCTCGGCGGGCGACGCCGAACGGGTGAAAGAACTGTCCCAACATCTCACACCCCCCGAAGCATTCCCCCCGGCGCAGGAGCTCGCCGTGTGGCTCCGCTCGCTCCGGAGCTTTTTCAACGCGGCCAACCACCCCTTCAGCGAGTCGGAACGCGCGGGCCTGGGCGAGCGCAGCTTCAAGTGCGAGACCGGCGTGGCGCGCGACGCGCTCGTGCGCTGCCTGCACCTGCTCGCCAGCGTCGCGCGGGGCGAGCCGCTCGACGGGGGCGCGGCG
>DASVSK010000924.1:0-2669 GCA_036388135.1 Pyrinomonadaceae bacterium
TGCCCGTCCTGGCCGTCGTCGGCACGCGCGTCGAGGGCGGGCTGGAGATTCGGGACGCGCGCGAGCTGCGCGTGAAGGAGTCCGACCGCATCAGCGCGACCGTCTACAACCTGCGCGCGATGGGCGCGCGGGTCGAAGAGTTCGAGGATGGGCTGCGCGTGGAGGGCCCCGTGCGCCTCAATGGTGCGCGCCTCCGCTCCTTCGGCGACCACCGCATCGCGATGGCCTTCGCCGTCGCGGCGCTCGCGGCCGAGGGCGAGACCGAGATCGAAGGCGCGGAGGAGTGCGTCGCGGTCTCCTTCCCCGAGTTCTTCGCCATGCTCGAATCGGTGACCGAGAGATGAGCCGCGCCCCGGTCGTCATCACGGGCTACATGGGCGCGGGCAAGACGACCGTGGGGCGGGCGCTCGCCGGCCTCCTCGGCGTGGCCTTCGTCGACCTTGACGACGCGGTCGCCGAAACCGAGGGGCGCGGCCCGCGCGACCTGATCGACACGGAGGGCGAGGACTACTTCCGCGCGGCGGAGACGCGCGCCCTGCGGCGCGAGCTGGAGCGGGGCGCGGCGCGCGTCATCGCCACGGGCGGCGGCGCGTGGACGCTCGAACGCAACCGCGCGCTCGTCGCCGCGCACGGCTGCCTCTCGGTCTGGCTCGACGCGCCCTACGACCTGTGCCGGCGGCGCATCGAGCAGGGCGGCGGCGCGTCCGAACGCCCCTTCGCGCGCGACCCCACGCGTGCGCGTGAACTGTATGAAGAGAGGCTCGCGGCCTACCGCCTGGCAGACCTCCGCGTGCGCGTCGCGCCCGAGATGAGCGCGGAAGAGCTGGCCGCCTCCGTCGCCGCCGCGCTCGCCGCGCGGGGCTGAACCGCTCCGTTTGCGCGCGGCGCGCGGCGCACGCTACAGTTTCGGCAAGGCGGTTCCGGCGAAGAGCGGGAACTGGCAGGGCGAATTAAGTTCCGCGCAGTTAAGGTGGCGGCTTCTCGCGGTCGGGTTTGGTTACTTTCAAGCGAATCAGGGAGATTAAATGTCCGACCAGAACAGTGACGCAAAAGCACTGAGACCGGCAGAAAAATTGGCGAACGCGCACAACTGGAAGCACCTCGCGCGCTGGAACGGCGAGGGCTTCTACGAGCTGGCGACGGAAGACACGGGCGACGTGCGCGTCCGCCTCTTCTTCACGCCGCAGCTACTCGAAGCGACCGAGGAGATTCTCTACCGCCAGATTGTCAACGCCACGCGCTTCCCCGGCGTGCTGATGGTCGTCATCACGCCCGACGCGCACTACGGCTACGGCGTCCCCGTCGGCTGCGTCCTCATCACCGACGCGCGGGACGGCGCGGTCGCGATGGGCCCCGTCGGCTACGACATCGGCTGCGGGATGATGTCGGCGCGGTCGAGCGTGGAGGCGGCGGCGGCGACGCCGGAGCGGCGGCTGGAGTTTAACCGGGCGGTGATGGGGCGCGTGAACATGGGGTTCGGCGGGAAGAGCATGAAGCTGGGGCGGCTCTCCGAGTCGGAGTTCGAGAACCTCGTGCGCGGCGGGGCGGAGTACTACGTCGAGCGGTACGGGGCGACGTTCGACCGCGGCCACGCCGAGCGCCACCGCATCCCCGTCGACGACGACTGGCGGATTCCTTTCGGCGGTAAGGGGCGGCCCGAGCGCGGGCGCGACCAGATGGGCAGCCTCGGCGGCGGCAACCACTTCATAGAGCTTCAGCGCAGCAGCCAGACCGGCACGCTCTTCGTGCAGGTCCACACCGGCTCGCGCGGCTTCGGCCACGGGCTGGCGACCAATTACTTCGAGCTGGCGCGCGAGGAGCACCCGGAGCTGCTCAAGGACATCGACCTCGGCTACTTCACGCCCGGGTCGAAGCACTACCGCGACTACCTCAACGCGGTCGCCGCGGGCGGCAACTACGCCATCCTCAACCGGCTCGTCATCTTCGAGCAGGTGTCGGAGGCGTTCCGCGAGGTCTTCGGCGAAGAGCTTGAGCTGGTCTACGAGATCAGCCACAACCTCGTGCAGAAGGAGTGGCACCCGGAGTTCGGCGACGTGTGGGTTCACCGCAAGGGCGCGACGCGCGCCTTCCCCGCCGGCCACCCCTTCCTCAAGGGCGGCGTCTGGGAGGAGACCGGCCACCCCGTGCTCATCCCCGGCAGCAACAAGGACTGGAGCTACATCCTGCGCCCGCTCGCCGGGGCCGAGCGGAGCGGCTTCTCGGTCAACCACGGCGCGGGCCGACGCATCTCGCGCGGCGAGGCCACGCGCACGCTCTCGCAGCGGCAGATGGACGACGAGTACCGGGAGGCGGGCGTCGTCGTCAACGCCGACGGCCGCGTGCCGCTCGACGAGGCCGCGCCCTGCTACAAGCCTTCGGAGGACGTCGTCGCCGCGGTCGTCGGCGCGGGGCTCGCCGAGATCGAGCACAGCCTCTGGCCGCTCGCCTCGCTCAAGGGCGTCGACGAGCTGAAGCGGCGGCGCAGGGACAGGGGCAAAGTGGGACGCCCCGGCGGCGGCAAGCAGGGGAAGAAGACGAGCGAACACTACTGATGAAAGTGTGAGGGCGGAAGGGTGAGGGCGGAAGTGAAAGCCGCGCGCCGCCACTTCCGCCCTCGTCGTGGACTTTGAAGGTAACCCGGGGGCGTCGGGAAAGGCGAAGGGCGGCGG
>DASVSK010000925.1:0-1788 GCA_036388135.1 Pyrinomonadaceae bacterium
GAGTTCCTGAAGGGCTTGAACGTGCCTCTGCGCTCGGCCGTCAGCCTCGACGTGCAGACGGTCGAGGCGTGGCGCGATTCGTGGACGGGGCTCAACCCGGTGCAGGCGGGGATGCAGGTGGCGATACCCGAGATAGACGGCGCGACCGAGCCCTTCGTCTACGGCGGGATGCCGGCCGCGGGCGTCGAGCCGGTCGCGCTCGAAGACCGCTGCACGCGCGTGGCGCGCAGGCTCCGGCGCTGGAACCGCCTCCAGACGGCGCGGCGCGGGGAGCTGAAGCTGGCGCTCGTCCTCTTCTGCTTCCCGCCCAACAAGGGGAACATCGGCACGGCCGCCGACCTCGACGTCTTCCCGAGCCTGCACGAGATACTCGTGCGCCTGCGCGCCGACGGCTACGGCGTCGAGGTGCCGGATGACGCCGACGCCCTGCGCGGGATGCTGCTCGGCGGCAACTCCGGGAGTTTCGGCG
This sequence comes from Pyrinomonadaceae bacterium, assembly GCA_036388135.1. Classification (GTDB taxonomy): domain Bacteria; phylum Acidobacteriota; class Blastocatellia; order Pyrinomonadales; family Pyrinomonadaceae; genus QHXN01. Next base: position 470 of record DASVSK010000925.1, read on the forward strand.
CGGTGGCGAACGTCGCCTACCGGATGGGCGTGGACGAGTACCTGCGCCTGTGCCCCTACGCGCACGAGATAGAGAAGGAGTGGGGGGCCGCGCCGGGGGGCGTCAACACGTTCGGGCGCGAGCTGCTGGTGCAGGGCGCGCGGCTCGGCAACGTCTTCGTCGCGGTGCAGCCGACGTTCGGCTACGAGGGCGACCCGATGCGCCTCCTGATGTCGCGCGGCGGGGCTCCGCACCACGGGTTCGCGGCCCTTTACACGTACCTCGAAAAAGTCTTCGGCGCGGACGCCGTCGTCCACGTCGGGACGCACGGCGCGCTGGAGTTCATGCCCGGCAAGCAGGTGGGGCTGTCCGGAGAGTGCTGGCCCGACCGTTTGATTGGCGAGATGCCGCACGTCTATATTTACAGCGTCAACAACCCTTCGGAAGGGTCAATCGCCCGGCGTCGCTCTTACGCGGGGCTCGTCTCATACCTGACTCCCCCGGTAGAGGACGCGGGGCTCTACAGTGAGCTCGCCTCGTTGAAAGAGCTGCTGCTGGCGTACCGCCAGTCGGCGGACGCGCGGGAGCGCGAACGGCTCTACGCCGCCATCGAAGAGAAGGCCGGGGCGCTTCACTTCGCGGCGGAGTAGGGAAGGCTTTAACCGTGTTCGACGAAAAGGGGGAGGGTAGTATGTTCCGTCGTTTTCTCTCCGCCGCGATACTCTTCGCGGCGCTCGCCTGCGGCCTCACATTTTTTTCAACCAACTCCGACTGGCCGAAGGCCGCGGCCCAAGGGGCGCAGCTTCCGTCGCTCGCGCTCGGCACGCCGCTGGGCGGCTTCGCCTCGCCGGTCGGCGTGACGCACGCGGGCGACGGCTCCGACCGCCTCTTCGTCGTCGAGCAGGGCGGGCGTATCCGCCTCGTCAGGAACGGCGTGCTTCAGCCGACGCCGTTCCTCAACATCTCGACCCGCATCAGCGCGGGCGGCGAGCGCGGCCTGCTCGGCCTGGCCTTCCCGCACGACTACGCGCGCAAGGGCCACTTCTACGTCAACTACACCAACCCGGCCGGCCACACCGTCATCTCGCGCTTCCGGCGCAGCGCCGCCGACCCCGACGCGGCCGACCCGGCGAGCGAGCAGGTCGTGCTCACCATCGAGCAGCCCTTCCCCAACCACAACGGCGGGCAGCTCGCCTTCAGCCGGCGCGACCGCATGCTCTACGTCGGCATGGGCGACGGCGGCTCGGGCGGCGACCCCGGCAACCGCGCGCAGAACCCGGCCGACCTCCTCGGCAAGATGCTCCGCATCGACACGGAGACGGGGCGACCCTACACCTACA
>DASVSK010000926.1:0-2623 GCA_036388135.1 Pyrinomonadaceae bacterium
AAGGAGGCGCGCAAGATGGGCGCCTTCATCCACTTCGCCATCGCCGCCGCCGACGAGGCCATCTACGGCTCGGGGCTCGTCGAGCGCGGCCAGAAGCTCGCCGACCGCTTCGGCGAGGAGGTGGCCTACCGCGCCGGCACCTACATCAGCAGCGGCATCGGCGACTTCTGGGCCATCGAGCGCGAGCACTCCAAGCTGCTCGACGAGGGCCCGCACCGCGTCTCGCCCTTCTTCATCCCCTCGGCCATCGTCAACCTCGCCGCCGGTCAGGTCTCCATCCGCTTCGGCGCGAAGGGCCCGAACTCGGCGACGGCCACGGCCTGCTCGGCCGGCGCGCACGCCATCGGCGACAGCCTCAAGATCATCCAGCGCGGCGACGCCGACGTGATGATCTGCGGCGGCGCGGAGTCGGCCATCACGCCGATGTCGGTGGCGGGCTTCGCCGCGATGCGCGCCCTCTCGACGCGCAACGACGACCCGCAGCACGCCTCGCGCCCCTTCGAGCGCGACCGCGACGGCTTCATCATCGGCGAGGGCGCGGGGCTGCTCATTCTCGAAGAGCTGGAGTTCGCGCGCGCGCGCGGCGCGAAGATTTATGCCGAGGTGGTCGGCTACGGCATGACCGCCGACGCCTTCCACATCACCATGCCGGACGAGACGGCGTCGGGCGCGGTGCGCGTGATGACGATGGCGCTCAAGGACGCGGGCGTCCGGCCCGACCAGGTCGGGTACGTCAACGCGCACGGGACTTCGACGCCCTACAACGACAAGTTCGAGACGCTCGCCATCAGGAAGACCTTCGGCGAGCACGCCGAACGGCTCGCCGTCAGCTCGACCAAGTCGATGACCGGGCACCTGCTCGGGGCGGCCGGGGGCATCGAGGCGGTCTTCTCCGTGCTCGCCATCCACGAGGGGCGGCTCCCGCCGACCATCAACTACGTCAACCCCGACCCCGACTGCGACCTCGACTACGTCCCGAACGAGCCGCGCGAGGCGAGGGTCGACTACGCGCTCTCGAACAGCTTCGGCTTCGGCGGCACCAACGCCGCGCTGCTCTTCAAACGCTTTGAGGAGTAGACAGTAGACAGTAGACAGTAGTCAGTAGCGCCCCGCGTCGCGCGCGCCGCCGCTTTCATGCTGACCGCTTAGCCGATAAAGGTTTTCTACTGGCTACTGGCTACTGACTACTGGCTACTTGAGTTGAGATTATGAAAATCGTCGTCTTAATGAAGCAGGTCCCGAACAAGGACGCCATCCTGCGCGTGCGCGGGGACGGGAAGTGGGTGGAGGAGGGCGACCTCTCCTTCGAGGTGAACGAGTCGGACGGCTACGCGCTCGAAGAGGCTTTGAGGCTCAGGGAGAAGAAGGGCGGGGAGGTCGTCGTCGCCTGCCTCGGGCCGCAGCGCGCGAAGGCGGTCATCAAGGACGCGCTCGCGCGCGGGGCCGACCGCGCCGTCCACGTCCTGGCGGACGACTTCGGGCAGGCCGGGCCGTACGCCACCGCGAAGGTTCTGGCCGAGGCCGTGCGCGGCGAGCAGCCCGACCTCGTCATGGCCGGCCTCCAGTCGGACGACCACGGCTACGGGCAGACGGGCGTCATCGTCGCCGAGCTGCTGGGGCTGCCGCACGCCACCATCGTCATCGAGGTCGACTACTCGGGCGAGCAGCTCCGCGTCAAGCGCGAGCTGGAGAGCGGCTGGTACCAGTGGTACGCGATGCAGACGCCCGCGCTCCTGACCATCCAGTCCGGCATCAGCCAGATTCGCTACGCCACGCTCAAGGGCATCATGGCCGCGAAGAAGAAGGAGATACGCGAGGTGCAGCCCGCGCTCGCGGCCGGCGAGGGCGAGTTCCAGACGGTCGAGCGCATCTACCTCCCGCTCAAACAGAAGCAGACGCAGTTCCTCGGCGACGGCGACGCCAAGCGCGGCGCCGCCCAGCTCGCCGAGAAGCTGCGCAACGAGGCGAGGCTGATTTGAAGAAGTAGGCAGTAGACAGTAGTCAGTAGACAGTAGCGCTCCGCGCCGTGCGCGCCGCCACTTTCAGACTGACCGCCCGACCGATAAAGGCTTTCTACTGACTACTGACTACTGACTACTGACTACTGTCTACTAAAGATTATGAGTAACGGAATACTTGTCTTCGTCGAGCACCGGCAGGGTGCGATCAACAAAGTCTCCTTCGAGGCCGTGGCGGCGGCGCAGCAGTTGGGCGCGGCGCTGGGGCAGGAGGTGACGGCGGTCGTCCTCGGCGCGGACGCGTCGATGGCGAACGAGGTCACGGGCTTCAGGGTGGCGGGCGTCGTCTCGGCCGAGAACCCGCGGCTGGCCGACTACACGCCGGACGCCTACGCCGACGCCTTCGAGGGGGTCGTGCGGGCGCGCGACCCGCAGTACGTCATCTTCCCGCACACCTACCTCGTGCGCGACTTCGCGCCGAAGCTGGCCGCGCGCTTCGGCAAGGGTTTGGTCAGCGACTGCATCCGCATGAAGGCGGAGGGCGGCCGCGTGACCTTCGCGCGCCGGCTCTTCCAGGGCAAGATGGACGCCGACGTCGTCGCGAGCGGCGAGGGCGCGGTCTTCGCCACCTTCCAGTCGGGCGCGTACCGCGGCGACCAGGCCGA
>DASVSK010000927.1:0-4046 GCA_036388135.1 Pyrinomonadaceae bacterium
CGGAGGCGGCGGAGGCGGCGGAGGCGCGGGCAGCCGGCGCATAGACCTCCAACTCCGCTTCAGCTTCTGATGCGGCGCGCGTTCGACTTCAAGCGCGCCCTTTTGACGGCGGCCGCCTCCGCGGCGTGCCTCGCGCTCGCGGCGGCGGCCGCCGGCTGCGCCTCGCGCGCGGGCAAGCCTCCGCCGGCCCCGGCCGGCGGAGGCGCGACGCGCACCACCTACGAGCGCAACTGCGCGGTCTGCCACGGCGCGCGCGGCGAGGGCAAGCAGCTCGGCACGATGAAGATTCCCTCCCTGCGCGACGGCGCGGCCCTCACCGACCCGGACGAAAAGTTCTTCAAACAGATAAGCGACGGCGGCAACGGCATGCCGCCCTTCAAACACACCTTCGACGACCGCCAGATTCAAGACCTCGTCCGCTTCATCCGCGAAGAGATACAGGGAAAAAAGTAGATGCCGGATGCCGGATGTTAGATGTTAGTGGTTGCGATTACCGCGGCGCGCGTTTCCCGGCGCGTGTCCGCGGGCTGACGCTTATACCGACATCTGACATCCGGCATCTGACATCTATCTTTTCGGGAGGACGACTTCGATGAGCGGCGTGGGCGACTTCTCGCTGGTGGCGAGGAGCGCCGCGCCGTCGAGGCGGTATGCCACCGCCTCGCCCTGTATGCGCAGGCCGAGCGGGACGGCCGAGGGCCTCTGCGCCCAGACGTCGTCGAACCCCTTCGCCCCCTCGGGCAGCGTCAGCTCGTAGCCTTGCGCGTAATCGCAGAGCGCGACGCGCGTGCCGTCGGGCGAGACGTCGCCGCCGGTGACGAGCGTGCCGAAGAAGTCCGGGCCGTGCAGCACGGCGACGCGCGCGAGCGTGTGTACCTGCCCCGCGTCGAAGGGCGCGGCCAGCTTGTAGACGGCGGCGCTGCGGGCCGCCTTCGTCACGACGTAGAGGTCGCCCGTCCGCGGGTGGACGAGCAGCGCCTCCGCGTTGTGCGCCCCGTCGGGGTATTTCAGGCGGATGGCCTCGGCCGGCTGCGTGTCGCGCGCGGCGTCCGCGCCCGCGGCCGGGTCGTCCTCGCCGCCCGCGCCGGCCTGCGGCTCGGGGAAGCGGTAGACGACGACGGACTCGCGCTTGCGGTCGTTGTCGCCGACGTCGCCGACGTAGAGGTAGGTCTCCCCCCTCGCGGGGCCGGGGCCCGCGGCGATGTCCTCCCAGTCGCGCGCCTGCGCGCCCGAGACGCGCCACGTCCCGCGCGCCCGCCCCCCGCGGTCGAACGCGTAGACGAAGGGGCCGTCGCCCGAGTCGTTGTGCGTCCAGAAGAGGCCGGGGTTGCGTCGCGAGGCGACGACCCCGCTGCTCTCGCGCACGCCGCGCACGGCGAGCGTGGCGAGCGTGACGGGCGTGACCGCCAGGACGGGCATCGCGCCCGCGGTCTGCGCCTGCAACCCCGCCGCGTCCGCGCGCTGCTGCGACAGCGCCATCTGGCGCGTCGCCGGCGACGACGACTGGCACGCCGCGGCGGCGCACAGGGCGGCCAGCGCGATTTTGAAGACGACTGTTCTCAACTTTAAAACCCCCCGGGTCGAAAGCATCCTTTAAGCCGGCGCGCGGGCGGCGCGTGTCGCGGCCCGCAGGCGTTCCGGATTTCTTAAAGCCGCCGGATAGAGTATCATCTCGGCACCGCACCATTCTTACGCGACGCGCGTCCCGCGGTTCGCCGCGCGCCCTCGCAACACGTTAGAGAGCCTTCTCCCGAGTGTAAAAACATGCGACCTAAAAATCTCGGCTTACTCCTGTGCGCCCTGCTCGCCGTCTGCCCGGCGGCCGCTTCGGCGCAGGAGAAGCTGCTGACCATCGAAGACATCTTCGACCCCGTCAAGCGGGTCAACTTCTCCGGCACGCCGGCCTCCGGCCTCCAATGGCTGGCCGACGGCGAGCACTACCTCCACGCGCGCCGCGCGGGGGGCGCGACCGCGCTGATGCGCGTCAACGCGCGGACGGGCGAGGCCGCGCCCTTCTTCGACGCGGCGAGGATGGAGGCGGCGCTCGCGAAAATCCAGGGCGTCACCGCCGACGAGGCGAGGGGGCTCGCGCGCCAAAGCTCCTACCACCTGAACCGCGCGCAGACGGCCGTGCTGCTCAACGCGGCGAACGACCTCGTCTACTACCAGCTCGGCGCGGAGACCGCGACGCGGCTCACGACGGGGCCCGAGGAGGAGACCGAGGAGGACTTCAGCCCCGACGGCTCCCTCGTCAGCTTCGTGCGCGGCAACGACCTCTACGTCGTCGACGTCAGGACGCGCGCCGAGCGGCGTCTGACGAGGACGGGCAACGAGAAGACCCTCAACGGCGTGCTCGACTGGGTCTACGAGGAGGAGATTTACGGGCGCGGCAACCGGCGCGGCTACTGGTGGAGCCCCGACTCGCGCCGCCTCGCCTACCTCAACTTCGACGAGCGCCCGGTCAAGACCTTCCCCGTCGTCGACCACATCCCGCGCCGCCAGGTTCTCGAAGACACGCCCTACCCGCTCGCGGGCGACCCGAACCCGCTCGTCCGCCTCGGCGTCGTCGAGGCTGCCGGCGGCGAGACGCGCTGGGTCGACCTCGCGGGCTACGAGCCGACGGACTCGCTCGTCGTGCGCGTCGCGTGGTCGCCCGACTCGCGTCGCGTCGTCTACCAGGCGCAGAACCGCGAGCAGACCTTCCTCGACCTGAACGCCGCCGACCCCGCGACGGGCAAGAGCACGCGCCTCTTCCGCGAGACGACGAAGGCGTGGGTCGAAGCCTTCGACGACAACCCGCGCTGGCTCAAGGACGGCTCGTTCCTCTGGCGCAGCGAGCGCACGGGCTGGCTGCACGTCTACCACTACGCGGCCGACGGCAGGCTCATCAAGCAGTTGACCGACGGGCCGTGGGAGGTGCGGGGGCTCGACGCCGTGGACGAGGCGGGCGGCTGGCTCTACTTCCACGGCACCGAGCACAGCCACATCGCCGAGCACGCCTACCGCGTCAGGCTCGGCGGCGGCGGCCTCAAGCGTCTGACTGAGGCCGAGGGCAACCACCGCCCCAACTTCAGCCCGACCGGCGCGTACTTCCTCGACGCGTGGAGCGACGTCAACACGCCGACGCAGGTTCGGCTTTATCGCGCCGACGGAACGCTGGAAAAAGTTTTGAGCGAAAATAAGGTCGACGCTCTCGCGCAATACAAGCTCGGCAAAGTCGAGTTCATGCGCGTCCGCACGCGCGACGGCTTCGCGATGGAAGCGATGATGATTAAGCCGCCGGATTTCGATTCGTCGAAAAAATATCCGGTGATGAGCTACACGTATTCCGGTCCGCAAGCGCCTTCGGTCAGAAACGGCTGGGGCGGCTCGCGTTATATGTGGCATCAGATGCTGGCGCAGAAAGGCTATATCGTGTGGATTTGCGACAATCGCACGGCGAGCGGCAAAGGCGCGGAATCGGCGTGGAAAGGCTATCAAAATCTGGGCGAGCTGGAATTGAAGGATTTGGAAGAAGGCTTGGACGCGCTGCGCGCCATGCCGTTTGTCGACGCGAGCCGCATCGGTCTGTGGGGCTGGAGCTACGGCGGTTTTATGACTTCTTACGCTTTGACGCACAGCAAATCTTTTAAAATGGGAATCGCGGGCGGAACGGTTTCCGATTGGCGCTTATACGATTCGATTTACACCGAGCGCGTGATGAAAACGCCGCAGAACAACCCGAACGGATACGACAAATCTTCGGTTCTGAAAGCCGCGAAAAACTTGAGCGGCAGGCTGCTCCTGATTCACGGCGCGATGGACGACAACGTTCACATGCAAAACACGACGCAGCTCGCCTTTGAACTGCAAAAAGCCGGTAAGCAGTTTGATTTGATGATTTACCCGACGCAGCGACACGGCGTCGCCAATCCGCTTCAGGCGAAACACATGTACCAGATGATGACCGATTACATTCTGAAAAACTTATAGTTCAACGGAAAATGGAAAACGGAAAATGGAAAATGACATTTTGTTTTCCATTTTCCGTTTTCCATTTTCCGTTT
>DASVSK010000928.1:0-7320 GCA_036388135.1 Pyrinomonadaceae bacterium
CGTGGAAGTGGCCGCTCATGCGCCGGGCGGTCGCCTCGTCGAACAGGTCCGTGTTGTAGCCGAAGGCGCAGTTGAAGGTCCCGTCCCCTTCGGTGACGGCGAGTGTGAGGTCGAATTTTGCCACGCCGGGGTCGCCGCCGAACGGTTCAAGGCGGAGCCCGCGGAGGTCGAGCGCGCCCTCGGGCGCGTTCTGGAGGATGAACATGACCTGGAAGAGCGGCGTGTGGCTCAGGCTCCGCTCCACCTTCAGCTCGTCCACCAGCCGCTCGAACGGGATGTCCTGGTGCGCGTACGCGCCCAGGCACGCCTCCTTCACCTTACCCAGAAGCGCTTTGAAGCTCTCGGCCGGGGAGACGTCGGCGCGCAGGACGAGCGTGTTGATGAAGAGGCCGATGAGGCGCTCGGTCTCGGCGCGGTTGCGGCCGGCGATGGGCGTGCCGACGGCGAGGGAGGTCTGGCCGGTGTAGCGGTAAAGCAGGACGTCGAAGGCGGCCAGCAGCACCATGAAGGGCGTCGCGCCCTCTTCCAAGCAGAGCGCGCGCAGGCGCTCGGAGAGCTGCGCGGGGAGGGCGAAAGAGTGGGTCGCGCCGTTGGACGTCTGCACGGGCGGGCGCGGCCTGTCGGTCGGCAGGTCGATGACGGCGGGGAGACCTTCGAGCCGCCCCTTCCAGTACGAGAGCTGCTCTTCGAGCACGTCGCCTTGCAGCCACTCCCTCTGCCACACCGCGTAGTCGGCGTATTGAATCGGCAGCTCCGCGAGCGGCGAGGGCTCGCGGCGGCTGAACGCGTCGTAGAGTTTCCCCAGCTCGCCGACGAGGACGCCGCGCGACCAGCCGTCGGAGACGATGTGGTGCGTGTTGAGCAGCGCGACGTGCTCGCGCTCGCCCAGCCGCAGGAGCGTCGCGCGCAGGAGGGGCCCGCGCGCGAGGTCGAAGGGGCGGCGCGCTTCGAGCGCGGCCAGACGCGACGCCTCGGCCTCGCGCCGCGCCGCGGGCAGCGCCGTCAGGTCGAGCGACGGCAGCGGCACCTCCGACGCGGGCGCGACGACCTGCGCGGGCTGTCCCTCGCCCGCGCTGAAGGTCGTGCGCAGCACCTCGTGGCGGCGCACCACCTCGCCGAGCGCCGCGGAGAGCGCCGCCGCGTCCAGCTCGCCCAGCAGGCGGACGGCGACGGGGATGTTGTAGGCCACGCCGCCGCCCTCCAACTGGTCGAGGAACCAGAGGCGCTGCTGCGCGAACGAGAGCGGCAGCTCGCCGTCGCGCGCGACCGGCCGCAGGGGCGGGGCCTCGACCCCGCGCCCGGCCGCCTGCGCGACCTCGACGGCCTTGCTCAGCCCCGCCACGGTCGCGTCCTTGAACAGGCTGCGCAGCCCGACCTCCACCCGGAAGACCTGGCGGATGCGCGAGATGACCTGCGTGGCTAAGAGCGAGTGGCCGCCCAGCTCGAAGAAGTTGTCGTCGACGCCCACCCGCTCGGCCCTGAGCACCTGCGCCCAGATGCCGGCGACGATCTCCTCGGTCGGCGTGCGCGGCGCGACGTAGTCGCCCGCCGACTCCGCGCGCGCCTGCTCGGGGGCGGGCAGAGCCTTGCGGTCGACCTTGCCGTTCGGAGTCCGCGGCAGGCGTTCGAGCAGCACGAAGGCCGAGGGCAGCATGTACTCCGGCAGCGTGCGCAGGAGGTAGGCGCGCAGCGCCCCGCTCGTGAGCGAGAAGTCGTTGACGACTTGCAGCGGCTGGCGCGTCGAGCCCCGCCCGCCGTCGCCGTCGGCCTCCGCCCCGGCCCGCCTTGCGAAGATGTTGTAGACGCCCGTGCCCTCCACCAGCTCGTCCTGCTCGATGGAGAAGCCGTGGCCGGTCAGGAGCCGCAGGACGTTCTCCACGCGCTCGCCGATGTCGTGCACCTCGATGACGACCTGCCTGATCTTGGGCCAGTCCTCCTCGGCGATGCCCTCCAGCACGTCGACCTCGCTCTTCTCCACGTCCACCTTGAGCAGGTCGATGCGCCCGACGCCCTGCTCGCGGATAAAGTCGGAGACGGTCGTCAAGCGGCACTCGAAGGCGCGGCTCTCGAAGCGGTCGTCGGTCAGCTCGTCGGCGTACTCGGCCAGCAGGGCGCGGTCGGAGGCGGCGGCTTCGAGCTGCTGGTTGAGCATGAAGTTCTTGAAGAGCCGCTTCTCCTCGGCGAGGTCGGGGTAGAAGCCCGACATGACGGACGCCTGCGGGTAGAAGGTGTAGGTGGCCGAGGCGACGCGGTTCGAGACGCCGCGCTCGAACAGGCGGGCCTTGAGCCCGTACCGCTCGACGTTGCGCCGCAGCTTGTCGAAGGCAGCGGGGTTGGGCTCGAAGGCGTAGACGCTGAGGTCGCGGCACTGCTGCTCGGCGAAGAGGGTGAAGAGCCCGATGTTCGCGCCCACGTCGAAGACGCAGTCGCCGTCGCGCAGGGTGATGCCGTGCTTGAGGTAGAGGCGGTCTTCGAAGATTTCGCGGTAGACGTGGTCGGCCTCGTTCCGGTTGAGGTGGAAGACGGAGAGGTCGTTGGGCAGCGTGTGCAGGCGCGCGCCGTCCACGCCCTCTTCGCCCCCCTCCCGCGGCACGACGTAGGCGACGAGACTCTTCTGCTGCCGCTCGTCGTCCCTCGCCACCAGCACGGCCTCGCGCACCGACGGGTGCTCTTTGAGCGCGGCCTCGATCTCGCCCAACTCGATGCGGAAGCCCCTGATCTTCACCTGGTCGTCGGCGCGGCCGAGGAACTCGACGTCGCCGCCGGCGAGGTGGCGCGCGAGGTCGCCCGTCCGGTAGAGGCGCGCGCCCGGCTCCTGTGAGAACGGGTCGGGGAGGAACCGCTCGGCCGTCAGCCCGGGCTGTTGCAGGTAGCCGCGCGCCACGCCCGCACCGCCGACGTAGACTTCGCCGGCCATCCCGACGGGCGCGGGCTGCATTTCGGCGTCGAGCACGTAGACGCGCGAGTTGCCGAGCGGCCTGCCCAGCGGCACGGACGCCCCGCCGCGTTCGCGCGCCTCGCCCGCCTCGTAGGTGAGCACGCCCACGGTCGTCTCGGTCGGGCCGTAATGGTTCAGCACGCGGCAGCCCGGCGCGTATTCGGCCACCCTGTCGACCAGCTCCCAGTGCGACGCTTCGCCGCCGACCACCAGCCGCCTGCGCGGGAGCACCTGCTCGGGGCGCGTCGCCGTGTTCAGGAGCGCCGCGAGGTGTGACGGGACAATCTTCAGGCAGTCGACGGGGTGCGCCTCGAAGTAGGCGGCGAGGGCGTCGGCGTCGGAGGCGCGCTCAAGCGAAAGGACGTGGAGCGTGCCGCCGCCGCACAGCGACGGGAAGACGGCCGTGTAGCCGAGGTCGGCGGCGATGGTCGAGACCGTCGCGTAGCTCGCGCCCTCATCGAGCTGTAGCCGCTCGCGGACGCCGTGAAGGTAGTTGAGCAGTTGGCGGTGCTCGACGCAGACGCCCTTGGGCGTCCCCGTCGAGCCCGAGGTGTGGATGACGTAGGCCAGGTTCTCGGCCGCCGCCAGGTTGGGCAAATCTTCCGCGCTCTGCCCCTCGATGCGCGGCCACTCCGCGTCGAGCGCGAGCACCGGCAGGCCCGACAGACGCAGCCCCGCCGACAGGCTCTGCTGCGTCAGGAGCAGTTTGACGACCCCGCGGCTCAGCATGCCGGCGACGCGCTCGCGCGGGTACGACGGGTCGAGCGGCACGTAAGCCCCGCCCGCCTTGAGTATGCCGAGCAGCGCGACAAACGCGTTCGCGGAGCGCTCCATCAACAGGCCGACGGTCGTCTCCGGCCCGACGCCGAGCCCGCGCAGGTGGCGGGCCAGACGGTTGGCGCGCGCGTTCAGCTCGGCGTAGGTCAGGGCGTCGCCCTCGTGCGCGACGGCGACCCTCTCCGGCGTGCGCCGCGCCTGCTCCTCGAACAACTGGTGCAGGCACGCCCCGCGCGGGTAGTCGGCCGCCGTCCGGTTAAAGTCGAACAGCAGTTCGCGCCGCTCGGCCTCGCCGAGCACGTTCAGGCGGTTGACGAGAGCGCCGGGCTCGCGCGCGACGCCCGACAGCAGCTCGTGGAAACGCCCGGCCAGCCGCCTGACGTCCCCGGCGTCGAAGAGCGACTCGTCGTAGTGGAACTCCGCCAGCAGCTCGCCGCCCTGCTCGACGCAGGAGAGTCTGAGCTTGAACCGCTCGCCGTAGGCCGCCTGCGCCAGCGTCCTGAAGACGAGGCCGGCCGCGGAAATCTCGGCCGGGCGCTGCCGGTAGTCGAACCCGAAGGCGCGTGCGGTGGGCGGCGCGGACGACTCCTGCGCCGCGGCCTCCAGCTCCCACGTGTAGAACTCCTGCCACTCGGCGGCCTCGGCCAGCGACTCGGCCGTCTCCGCCAGCGCGGCGTGGAAGGGCAGGCCGTCCTTCAGGCGCGCGGGGACGGGAATGTGCTTTGCGAAGAGGCCGCAGGCCGTCTCCAGCTCCTCGTAACCGCGCCCGGCGAAGGCGGCCCTGACGGACACGTCCGGCTCGCCCGTGTGACGCCACAGCAGCACACCCCAGCACGTCAACAGGAGCGCCTCCGTCGAGGTCTGCTGCCCCACGGCGATGCGCGCGAGCCTCGCGGCCACCTGCGGGTCGACCGCGGTCGAGAGCGAGGCGGGGCGGAAGGCCGTCTCCGCGGCCGGCCGGCGCTCGAAGGGGAGCGGCGGCTCGGAGTCGGGCGGGAGGCGCTTCTGCCAGTAGTCCCTCCCGGCCGCGCCGTCCTCGTCCTCGGCCAACGCGTTCTGCCACTTGGCGTACTGCGCGTACTGCACGGGGTCTTCATCCGCCTCCGCGCCGCCGTAGGCTTCGGCGACCTCCCGCGCGAGGTTGTCGAGCGTCCGCTCGTCGGCGCACAGGGCCGGCAGGCACAGTATCAGCGCGTGCTCGCGCGGCGAACACTTCAGCAGGGTGGCGCGGAAGGGGCGGCCGTCCTCCAGCCCGGCGGGCGCGGCGAGCTGCGCGCGGAACTCGGCGGCGACGTCGTCCCGCCGCCGCGGCGCGTCCCGGTCGCTCCAGTCGAACTCCCGCCACGCGACGCCGCCCTCCTCCGCGACCACCTGGATGGGCAGGCGGGTGCCGGGGCGTCGTCGGAAGTTCGTGCGGAGTATCTGGTGGCGCTCGGCGACGCCGCGCAGCGCCTCGCGGAGCCGTTCGACCCGCAGCTCGCCTTCGAGCCGCAGGGCGCACGCCGCGTTGTAGACGGCGTTCTCCTGCTGCAAAAGCCAGACGCGCCTTTGCTGCGGCGAGAGCCTGACGCCTTTCAATGTCTCGTTCCCCATGTGCCTACCCTTTCTCCGTGTTTACGTCCGAGGTCATCTCGCCCATCGCCACCAGGACCCTGCGCGGGCCGTTGAAGGGCAGGCGCGCGTGCGCCACCAGCATGTTGTCCACGGCCAGCACGTCCCCCTTCTGCCAGGGGAACTTGACCGCCGTCTCCCAGTAGAGCCCGCGAATCTCTTCGACGACCGACGACTCGATGGGCGTGCCGTCACCGTAGTAGACGTTGCGCGGCAGGTCCTCTTCGCGGAAGAGCGACAGCATGGACTCCCGCACCGACGGCTCAAGGCAGGCCACGTGGTGCAGCATGATCTGGTTGAAGAAGACCGTCTCGCCGGTCAGCGGGTGGCGCGCGACCGCCCGGCAGACCTGGCGCATCCGCAGCCCGTCCTCGCCCTTCCACTCCACCTCGATGGAGGCGGCCCGGCACCGCCTCTCGACCTCGGCGCGGTCTTCCGTCTGGAAGAAGCCGCGCCAGCTCACGTCGAGCCCCTCGGTGAAGTTGCGGACGTACATCAGACGCTTCTCCGCGAAGCGCTCCCTGAGCCTCGGGTCGAGGCGCTCGTAGACGCGACGGCAGTCGACGAGCGGCGTCTCGCCGCCCTCCTGCGCCGCCACGACGCAGTGGAAGAAGATGTTGAGGGGCCAGCGTTGCAGGTGCGAGCTCTCGTTGTGGAAGAGGATGCACTCGTCGGACGGGTAAGGCGTCGAGCCGTAGACCTTCTCGCTGACCCCCTCGCGCGGCAGGTCGCCGTACTCGCCGTACAGCTCGGGGCAGACGGCCAGAGCCAGCCGCTCGAACTCGGCCGCCGAGCCGACCTGGCAGCCGCGGAAGAGGACGGCCCCGTGCCTGAGCATGCCGGCGCGGACCGTCTCGCGGTTGTTCGCCGCCCACTCGGCGATCTCCACGTCGGGGGCCGCCGGCCGCAGGACCAGCGGCAGCCCCTCGTCCGGCCCGAGGAAGCCCGCCCGCACCAGCTCTTCGGCGGCGGCGCTCTCGGGCTCGGCCGTGTAGCTCTTGAACTTGCTGAAGCCTGACTGCTTGAGGCGCTGCTTTTCGCGCCGACGAAGCTCCTGCTCCTCCTCCGTGTCGAGGTCGAGTTTGTCGATGCGCGCGTCGGGCTGCGCGACGACGCCCGCCAGCAGCGTCAGCATCCGGCGCGACAGGCGTGCGACCGTCGACGCGTCGAAGAGGTCGGGGCTGTACTTCCAGGCCCCGCCCAGGCCCCCCTGCCCCGTCTCCCAGACGAAGAGGGCGAGGTCCCACTTCCACCTCACCTCGCTGTGCCCCCACGGCCTCAGTTGCAGCCCCGGCAGGCTCAGCTCGCCGCCCGGCGTGTTCTGGAACGAGAGGACGGCCTGCACGAGCGGGTTGCGGCCGAGGGCGCGCTTGGGCTGAAGCTCCTCGACCAGCTTCTCGAACGGCACGTCCTGGTGCGCGTACGCGCCGAGCGTGACTTCGCGCACGCGCCGCAGCAGCTCGCGGAAGCCGAGCCCGCCTTCGAGCCGCGTGCGCAGCACGAGGATGTTGAGGAAGAAGCCGATGAGGTTCTCCGTCTCGACGCGGTTGCGGTTGGCGATGTCGGCCCCGACCGCCATGTCCTCCTGTTTCGTGTGGCGGTAGAGCAGCGACTTGAGCGCCGCCAGCAGGGTCATGAACATCGTCGCGCCTTCGCGCCGGCTCAGCTCCTTCAGCGACGCGTACAGCTCGGGCGGGATGGCGAACGGCTCGGACGCGCCGGCCGAGGGGCGCGCCCCCGTGTGCGGCCGGTCCTGCGGCAGCTCCAGCGGCCGGAGGCCGCCGAGCGCGCGCCGCCAGTAGTCGAGGTGCCTCTCCAGCACCTCGCCGCGCATCCACCCGCGCTGCCACACGGCGTAGTCGGCGTACTGCACGGGCAGCTCGGAGAGCGGCGACGGGCGGCCGTTGCTGAACGCCTCGTAGAGCGCGGCGACTTCCTTGACGAGCACCCCCATCGACCACGCGTCCGAGACGATGTGGTGCATCGTGAAGAGC
>DASVSK010000929.1:0-2156 GCA_036388135.1 Pyrinomonadaceae bacterium
GCTGCGCGAGCTGTACGCCGAATTCACGGGCGCGCGCGTCAAGTTCTCCGACCTGGTCTACGAGTGCAAGCGGCTCATCCTCAAGGCGGCGATGTCTTCGGAGCTGTACGTGCTCTCGCGCCGCCTGATGCGCCTCGCCGAGTGGCGGAGAGAGACGCGCGACTTCACGCTCAACAGCCTCCACCACGCGCTGACGGAGGTCATCGCCTGCTTCCCCGTCTACCGCAGCTACATCCGCCGGACGCAGGATTCGGTGAGCCCCGACGACCGGCTCAACATCAACGCGGCGGTGCGCGCGGCCAAGCGGCGCAACCCGACGCAGGACGCCTCGGTCTTCGACTTCATCGCCTCGCTCCTGCTGCTCCGCGACCCGAAGGGGACGCCCGCGCCCGAGCGCGCCGAGCGGCGCGACTTCGTGCTCCGCTTCCAGCAGCTCACCAGCCCCGTCACCGCCAAGGGGCTCGAAGACACGGCCTTCTACCGCTTCTACCCGCTCGCCTCTCTGAACGAGGTCGGCGGCGAGCCGTCGCTCATCGGCGTCCCCGTCGAGCGCTTCCACGAGCGCAACCGCGACCGGCAGGAGTCGTGGCCGCAGGCGCTCTCGGCCACCTCGACGCACGACACCAAGCGCGGCGAGGACACGCGCGCGCGCATCAACGTCCTCTCCGAGATACCCGAGGAGTGGAACCGCGCGCTCCACCGCTGGCGCGAGATGGGCCGCGCGCTGAAGGCGACGGTCGACGGCGCGCACGCGCCCGACTCGAACGAAGAGTACCTGCTCTACCAGACGCTCGTCGGGACGTGGCCGACCGCGCCGCCCGACGACGAGGGCCGCGCCGAGTACACGCGCCGGCTCCGCGAGTACATGCAGAAGGCGCTCAAGGAGGCGAAGCTCCACACGAGCTGGATCAACCCGGACGAGGAGTACGAGCGCGCGGTCTCGGAGTTCGTCGGCGCGCTGCTCGACCCCGCGCGCTCGTCCGACTTCCTGCGCGACTTCGGGGAGTTCCAGCGACTGACGGCGCGCGTGGGCGTGCTCAACTCGCTCGCGCAGACGCTCCTGAAGGCGTGCGCGCCCGGCGTGCCCGACTTCTACCAGGGGACGGAGCTGTGGGACTTCACGCTCGTCGACCCGGACAACCGACGCCCCGTCGATTACGAGACGCGCCGCGCGCTCCTCGCCTCGCTGCGCGACGTGGGCGAGGGCGACGTGAGCGAGTTCGCCGGGGGCCTGCTTGAGCGGCACGAGGACGGGCGCGTCAAGATGTACGTCACGGCGCGCGCTCTGGGCCTGCGGCGCGAGCGCGCCGGGCTGTTCGCGCGCGGCGCTTACCTGCCGCTCGGCGCGCGCGGGCGGCGCTCGGGGAACGTCGTCGCGTTCGCGCGCGCGCTCGACGGCGACGCGGTCGTGGCGGTGGCGGGGCGCTTCTTCACGCGCCTCGGCGTCGGCCGCGAGGGGGCTTTGAGCCTGGGCCGCGAGGCGTGGGGCGACACGGCACTGCAACTTGAAGGCGTCGAGGGCGGGCGCTACCGCGACGTGCTGACCGGGCGCGAGTTCGACGCTGGCGGCGGGGCGCTCGAAGTGGCGCAACTCCTGTCGCCGCTGCCCGTCGCGCTGCTGGCGCGCGTCGGCGGCTGAAGTGGGACGGCAAGGGGGAAGTATGACGACGATGGCGAAGGGACTCGAACACCTGGCGGGTGAAATCGAACGGGCGGCCGCGTGGGAGCTGCGCTTCGGCGCGCGGCCGCAGGGGGACGGGAGCACCGTGTTCCGCGTCTGGGCCCCGCGCGCGGAGAGCCTCGCGCTGAAGGTCCTGGGCGACGAGCCGCGGACGTTCCCGCTGGAGCGCGCGGGCGGCGGCGTCTACGAGGCGCGCGTGCCCGGCGTCGCGGCGGGCGCGGACTACTTCTACGTCGTGAACGGCGAGAACGAGCGCCCCGACCCGGTCTCGCGTTCGCAAGCCTCGGGCGTCCACGGCGCTTCGCGCGTCGTCGACCCCGGCGAGTTCGCGTGGACGGACGGGGGTTGGAAGGGAATCGAGCTGAAGGACTACGTCGTCTACGAGCTGCACACGGGGACGTTCACGCCGGAGGGCACGTTCGAGGCCGTCATCCCGAAGCTCGCGCACCTGAAGGGCTTGGGCGTGACGGCGGTC
>DASVSK010000930.1:0-3225 GCA_036388135.1 Pyrinomonadaceae bacterium
CCCGGGGTCGTCCAGCAGTTCGACGACGCGCGCGGCCAGGGCCTCTTCGTCGCCCGGCGGCACGACGTAGCCCGTCTCGCCGTCGGTGACGGCCTCGGCCGCGCCGCCGACGTCGGTCGCCACGACCGGCCGCGCCGCGGCCATGTACTCGATGATGGAGTTCGAGAAGCCCTCGACGCCGCGCGAGCTGAGCACGCAAACCTCCGAGACGGCGAGCAGCTCGGCCACGCGCGCGCAGCGCCCCGTGAAGAAGACCCGTTCGGCCAGCCCCAGCTCGGCGGCCAGCGCCCGGTAGTGCTCGACGAGCGCGCCCTCGCCCGCGAGGACGAAGGCGGCTTCCAGGAATCGCCCATGCACGCGGCGCGCGGCGCGCAGGAACGTCGCCTGATCCTTGACGGGGTGGCGCATGTTGGCGACGACGGTGACGAAGCGTCGGCGCGCGCCGTCGGCCGGCAGGCCGAGCGACGCCAGCGCCTCTTCGCGGTTCAAACCGGGCAGCGGGTGGACGCGCCGCGTGTCCATGCCGTTGTAGACGGTGACTATCTTGCGCGCGTGCACGCCGTCGCGCGTCAGCTCGCGGCCGACTGCGTCGGAGTTGACGGCGACGACGTGCGCGAGCCGGAAGGCTTGCCGCTCGACCACCTTCTGCGCCGCCGTGCGCATGCCGTCGGTCTCGCGCCGCGCCGCGATGCGGACGGGGACGCGCGCGAGCGCCGCGCCCGCCATGCCGAAGACGTTGGTGTAGAAGTCGTAAGCCTGCACCAGCTCGACGCGCCGCTCGCGCAGGTGGCGCGCGAAGCGCCGGAGCTGCGCGGCCGTGCCACGGTCGTAAAAGCTCTTGAGCGGGAAGGCGGGGATGTCGAGCCCGAGCGCGTCGGCCTCCGCGCGCAGCGGCCCGCCGGGGTCGAGGCAGGCGAGGTGGACGTTGTAGCGCCCGCTCTCACTGAGCAGGCGCGTGACCTGCACGGCCTGCCGCTCGCTGCCGCCCTGGTTAAAGCTCCCGACGAGTTGAAGGACGTTCGTCTTCATAGACTTTAAGAGACCGTTTCAGAACTGCCACAGAGACACAGAGGCACAGAGGGATTTAAAGATTTGAGATTCTTAATTTAATCTCCGCGCCTCTGTGTCTCTGTGGCTAATCTTTACACTTTGAAAGCTCCCTAAGCGGAGAGCACCACCAGCGTCTCGCGCCCGCCTCCGGCGCTCGACGCCGACGACGCCTCCGACTGCTCGCGCCTCAGCCACGACTCAAGGACGTAGACGTACCAGAGCTGGTTGGGGGCCCAGCCGCGCCGCCCGGCCTCCTCCAGCCGTTCGAGCGCCGCGCCCGAGCGCACCCAGCCGTGCCGCCCCGCGAGCGAGTCGCGGAGAGACTCGGCCACCGAAGCGCGCCAGCGCCCCGCCACCCAGCGCTGCACTGGGATGCTGAAGCCGCGCTTGCGACCCGCCGCCACGCGCTCGCCCACGCGCCGCCGCGCCAGCTCGCGCAGTACGGCCTTCAGCGTCCCGCCGCGCAGGCGAACCGAGTAGGGCAGCGCGGCGGCGAACTCCCAAAGCTCCTGATCGAGGAACGGCGAGCGCGCTTCGAGCGAGTGGTGCATCGTCGCCCCGTCGACCTTCGTCAGGTACTCGCCGACGAAGCGCGTGCCGCGGTCGTACTTCAAAAACTCCGTCAGCAGCCCGCGCGCCGACTCCTGCGACCACTCTATCCGGCGCTGCGCGACGGCGGCCCCTTCCAGGCGCTCGCCGAGGATTCCCTGCCGCCGGTAGGAAGGCAGCCCGTCGTGCGCGCACGCCACCGCGCCCAGTCCCCCCGCGGCGTAGTTCATGAACGAGGCCGCGCGGCGCAGCGGCCCGACGCGCGGGAAACCGCCCTGCGCCGAGAGCCACGCGCGCGCGGCCCACGCGGGCGTCGCGCGCGCGAGCCGTTCGGCGAGGAGGAAGTGCTTGTGCTCGGGGTAGCCGAGGAAGACGTCGTCGCCGCCGTCGCCCGTCAAAAGCACCGTCGCCTCCGGCGAGACGGCGCGCGAGACGCGCAGCATCCCCAGCGCCGAGGCGCACGCGAACGGCTCGCCGTAGGCCGCCGACAGCTCGCCGACTTCGGGCGCGTCGTCCGCCGAGACGTCTAAGACCTTGTGCCGTACGCCCAACTCTCCGGCGGTCGCGCGCGCGTCGGCCGTCTCGTCCCACGGGTCGCCGGGCGTGCCCACGGTGTAGGCGGTCACGTCGCCGCCGAGTCGCGCCACCGCCCAGCAGACGAGGCTCGAATCGACGCCGCCGCTGAGGAGCGCGCCGACCGGCACGTCCGCTTGCAGGCGCGTCTCGACGGCGCGCAGGAACAGGCGCTCGGTCTCCTCGACCGCCTCCTCGAAGGAGACTCTTGAGTCGGCGGCCTCTTCGGCCGCGGGCGGCGTCCAGTACTCGCGCGCTTTGACGCCGCCGCGCTCCGACCATTCGACGATGGTGGCCGCCGGAACCTTGCCGACGCCCTCGTAGATGGAGCGGTCGTCGGTGACGTAGCCGAACTCTAAAAACTCCGCGACCGCCTGCTCGTCGAGCCCGCCCGCAAGGCCCGCCCGCCGCAGCGCGCGAGCCGTCGAGGCGAAGGCGAGCGTCCCGTCGGGGCGCGCGGCGTAGAAGAGCGGCTTGACGCCGAGGCGGTCGCGCACGAGGAAGAGTTTGCGCGCCGCGTCGTCCCAGAGCCCGAAGGCGAACATGCCGCGCAGCCGCGCGACCAGCGCGTCGACGCCCCACTCGCGGTAGCCCTCGACGAGCACCTCCGTGTCCGTCCGGCTGCGGAAGCGGCGGCCGCGCGCCTCAAGCTCCGCGCGCAGCGCGAGGAAGTTGTAGACCGCGCCGTTGAAGACGACGCTGACCGCCCCGTCGGCCGAGGTCATCGGCTGGCGGCCGGCGTCGCTCAGGTCGAAGATGGAGAGGCGGCGGTGGCCGAGCACCGCGCCGTCCCAGGTCTCGACGCCTTCGCCGTCCGGCCCGCGCCGTTCGAGCGCGCGCACCATCGTCTCGACCGCGTCGCGCGCGGCGCGTCCGTCAGGCTCCCCGACAAGTCCGGCGATTCCACACATAACTTGCTCAAACCCCCTCGGCCGCGCGCCTCCGACGTTCGCGCGCGGCCGCCTTCATCGAACTCTCTCCACTCACTCGGCCAGCGCGTGCGACGCGTCGGCCGCGCTCGCGCCCCGCGCGCCCGCGCCCGCCGCCGCGGCG
>DASVSK010000931.1:0-4440 GCA_036388135.1 Pyrinomonadaceae bacterium
AGGCGGCGGAGCAGCGTGGCGAGGTTCTCGATGTCGAGCGGCTTGACGACGTAGTCGCAGCAGCCGACGGCCCCGGCGGCGGCGCGCGCCTCGGCCGAGTCGTAGGCGGTCACGGCCACGACCGGCACGTCGCGCGTCCGCTCGTACTCGCGTATGCGCAGCGTCGCGTTGAAACCGTCGAGCACGGGCATGTTCAAGTCCATCAGGACGAGGTCGAGCCCGCCGCGCTGCGAAATCTCGATGGCCTCCTGCCCGTTGACCGCCTCGACCACGCGACACCCCTGAAGCTCCAGCATGCGCCGCATCACCTCGCGCGTGTCCTGAAAGTCCTCCACCAGCATCACCAACGGCGGCACGCCCGCCCTCTCCTCGCTCTGCATCAGCCGCCTCCCGCGTTCTAAATCATCGCCGTCGGCCCGCGCCCCGACACCGCCCGAATCATAGACGAACCCGACCCGCCGGGGACAGCGCCGCCGAGCCATCCGAGCGGTGCCTGGGACTTTTCATGCGGCGGCCGCCCCGGGCCGGGTCAAGATTTAGAAATGTCTAATGCGGGCGCGGTTGCCGAAATTTCGGAGGCGGGCGCGGTGGCGCGGCGGGGCGGCGGCGGGCGGAGTCGCCGCGGCGCGCGTGCGAGGGGAAGCGACGTCCGCGTTCGCCGCGGCGTGCCGGCGGCGTCGCAGGCGCTCCCACTCTTCGCGGGGCACGCCCTTGAAGGCTTCGACCACGCGCGGGTCGAACTGCCGGCCGGCGCACCGCTCAAGCTCCCCGAGCGCGGCCTCGTACGTGCGCCCGGCGCGGTAGACGCGGTCGCTCGTGATGGCGTCGAAGGCGTCGGCCACGGCGAAGATGCGCGCGTTCAGGTCTATCTCCTCGCCCTTAAGACCCAGCGGGTAGCCGGAGCCGTCCCACTTCTCGTGGTGCTGCGCGACGACGCGCGCCGCCCCTTCGAGGAACTCGATGCCGTGCAGAATCTGCCGCCCGTGGACGGGGTGGAGCCGCATCTCCGTCCACTCCTCCTCAGTCAGCCGCGCGGGCTTGCGAAGTATCGCGTCGGGGACGCCGATCTTGCCGATGTCGTGGAGGAGCGAGCCGAATTCGAGCGAGCGCATCCCCCCCTCGTCGAGCCCGAACTCCCGCCCGAGCCGGAGGCTGAAGCTGACGACGCGCTCCGAGTGGCCGTGCGTCTCCTGGTCGCGCGTCTCCAGCGCCGCGACGAGCGCCTTGAGCGTCGTGCGGTAGGCGTCGCCGAGCGAGCGGACGGCCCCGTCCAACTCCTCCGTGCGCCGCTCGATCATCTGTTCGAGGTAGGTCTCGTAGCCGCGCTTGGACGCGAGCAGGCTCTGGTGTTCGAGCGCGCGGCCGACGGAGAGGCGGACGTGTTCGAGGTCAAAGGGCTTGACGATGTAGTCGAACGCGCCCGCGCGCATGGCGACGATGGCGCTCTCGATGTCCTGCGAGCCGCTGACCACGATGACGAGCGTGTCGGGCGAGACCGCGCCGACGCGCGGGATAAGCTCCAGCCCGCTCATCCCCTCCATCGAGATGTCGCTGAGGACGAGCTGAAAGTCGCCCTCGGCGAGCAGCCGCAGCGCGTCCTCGGCCGAGCCGACCGACTCGCACTCGTATTCGGCACACAGGAAATCTTCGAGCACGCTCCTGACCGCCGCGTCGTCGTCGGCGATGAGCAGTCGCGCGTCGCGCGCCTCCCGCGGCGCGCAACTCATCCTCATGGACATGGGGTTTTTTGGCAGAGACATTTGTCGCCCTCGTCGTCGGTTCAGGCCGGCCGGGGCGCTTACGGCCCGCGGCGCGCGGCTTCCGGCCGCTTCGGTTGAATCGAAATCTGAAATGTAGGGGGTCTTACTCCAGGGCGAGTCTCCCGCCGGCAAGGGCCGTGCCAGCCCCGACGAGGAGGCGAAGGGCAAAAGGCGAAGGGCAAAAGTAAGATGAGAGGCGGCGTGGCTTTTATCCTTCGATGACGAAAGGCGCGTTACTCCTACCTGTTCACTTTTGCCTTCTGCCTTTTGCCCTTCGGCTCCCCGGAGGGTCGTAATTTGCAGCGGCGGGATTCCCGCGCGTGCTGCACAATGCCGCGTCCCGCGCCGTACATCCGCCGTCGCGTCGGGGCGGCGCGGCGACGTCTCAAAGAGCGACTCGCGTCCGCCTCACCCCGGCGCGGCCCCCGCGGGCGAAGCCGGGTTGCCGCGTTTTTCCCGGCGTTTTCGACGAGAAACGCGCACAGTCCGTCCCCTTAACATCGCCGCGCCGGACGCGCGTCTCGCCCGAGTCGGTCAGACTGAAAGCGGCGGCCGGACGGGCTTCCCGCGCCGCGGCGGCTGGAACGTGGCTTGCTCGGTTCTCAGTGCTTTATCAAATGGTCGGCAAATTCGGCCGGCTCCTCTGCACAAGCATTCTTGCGGTTACCCGACTCAGACTCAGCAGGAGGGTTAAGGTGAATACTCGAAAGCATTACCGTCTCCGCGGGTGGCTCTGGACGGCCTGTGCGGCGGTGGCGCTTTCCGTGTGCGCGACGGGCGGCGGCGCGCACGCCGCGCGCGACGCGGGGGCGACGGCGAAGCTCTCGCCCGACCTGCGCGTGCTGGCCGAAGGCTCGCAGGGCGGCGCGGTCAACGTCATCATTCAGGAGAACGGCGCGACCGCGCGCGGGCTGGGCTTAAACTTGAACGCGTTGCTGAACGTTCTCGGCGGCCGCGTGACGCGCACTCTGGGGCGGCTGGGCGTGGTCACGGCGCGCGTGCCGGTGAGGTCGCTGGGCGACCTGGCCGCGCGCCCCGAGGTGCGCTACGTGTCGCCCGACAGGCTGCTCCGCGCCTCCGGCCACATCGAGACGACGACGGGGACGGAGTCGGTGCGGACGCAGACGGGCCTCTCGCTGCTCGGGCTCGTCAGGACGGCGGGCACGCTCGACGGCTCGGGCGTGAGCGTCGCCGTCATCGACTCCGGGGTGGACGCGCGGCACGAGGTCTTCCAAGACTCGCTCGGCCTGAGCCGCGTCGCCGCGAGCGTCGACTTCACGGGCGAGGGACGCACGGACGACCCCTTCGGGCACGGCACGCACGTCGCCTCGCTCGCGGCCGGGTCGGGGCGGCCTTCGGGCGGGGTCTACGAAGGCATCGCGCCCGCGGCGAAGGTCGTCAACCTGCGCGTGCTCGGCTCCGACGGGCGCGGCACGACCTCGGGGCTGCTCGCGGCGCTCGAATGGGTCTTGCAGAACCGCACGCTCTACAAGATACGCGTCGTCAACCTTTCTCTGGGCACCACGGCGGTCGACAGCTACCGGGACGACCCGGCGTGCGCGGCGGTGCGCAGGCTGGTGGACGCGGGCGTCGTGGTCGTGGCCGCCGCGGGCAACAACGGCAGGGACGGGCTCGGCAACAAAATCTACGGGCAGATTCACTCGCCGGGCGTCGAGCCCTCGGCCGTCACCGTCGGCGCGTCGAACACCTTCGGCACCGACGGCCGCTCGGACGACGGCGTGACGAGCTTCAGCTCGCGCGGGCCGACGCGCGGCTTCCGGGTCGACGACTCGGGCGCGCGACGCCGCGACAACCTGATTAAGCCCGACCTGACCGCGCCGGGCAACCGCGTCGTCGGCGCGGCCGCCGCGAACGCGCGCCTCCTCTCGGAGCACCCCGAGCTGCACGTCGACTCGGGCCAGCCCGCCTCGCGCCGCATGATGTACCTGTCGGGGACGTCGATGTCGACGCCGGTGGTGGCGGGCGCGGCGGCGCTGATGCTCCAGGCCAACCCTTCACTGACGCCCAACCTCGTCAAGTCCCTGTTGATGCTGACGGCGCAGCAGGCGGCCGGCCACAACGTGCTAGAGCAGGGCGCGGGGCAGTTGAACGTCGAGGGCGCGGTGAGGCTGGCGAAGCTGGTTCGGACGGACCTGTCGAACTCGACGCCGCTCGGCGCGCCGCTGCTGACGGCCGCCGCGCCCGCGCCGCAGAGCACCGTGGCGGGGCAGACGTTCTGGTGGTCGCAGGGGCTCGTGCTCAACCGGGCGGTGGCGACGGGCTCCGACTTTTACACCCTCTACCAGAAGGTCTACGGCCAGGGCGTGCTGCTGGGCGGCGGCGTCGTCGAGGGGCCGGAGGGGCAGGCGGCGAACGCTTCGATGCTGACGGGGGGCGTGACGGTCGGCGCGTGGCTCCTGACGAGCGACGGCTCGACGCTGGCGGGCGGCACGCCGCTGCTCGACGCGCGCTCGCTGCTCGGCGGCGACGACACGCTGCCGGACGGCATCATGGTGGGCGACGGCTTCATGGTGGGCGACGGGATACAGGTCGGCGACGGCATCATGGTCGGCGACACGACGGCGCAGGCGCAGTCGGCCGCGCTCAGGGGGGACGAAACGCCGTGCATGAGGTGAGCCCCCGAGGGTTGACGCGGGGGCGCGGTTGGCCGGATACTCTG